>CAZKXD010000018.1:4814-11517 GCA_964556765.1 uncultured Candidatus Saccharibacteria bacterium
GCTCAAGCCGCTCTTACGGAAGCACAGATTTCAGCCATTCTTTCACTTCTGCAATCATTTGGCGCAGACTCGGCTACGGTCAGCAACGTCAACTCTGCCCTTCGCGGACAGGCGACGACGGGAACAGCTTCTGCATCAACAGGAACTGCATGTCCGTATACATGGTCTCGCAATCTTTCAAGCGGAAGCACGGGAGATGACGTAATGAAACTTCAAAAACTCTTGAACGGCTCCGCAGACACGCAGGTTGCGTCAAGTGGCGCGGGTTCTCCGGGAAATGAATCAAGTTATTTTGGTCCGGCAACAAAGGCGGCAGTCGCCAAGTTCCAGAACAAATATGCATCTGAAGTTTTGACGCCGCTCGGCCTTTCAGCCGGAACCGGCTACTTCGGAGCTTCATCTCGCGTAAAGGCGAACGCGCTTTGTTCAGGAGCGGTTGCCACACCGACAACTCCGACTACACCAACCACACCGGTTGTTACCCCGTTGGGTAGCGGTCTTACGGTCAGCAAAAATGCAAATCAGCCGGCAAACTCGCTTGCTCCGGGAAGCTCAACGCGAGTGCCGTTCACCAAAGTTGACTTGACCGCGAGCGCCGATGGCGACGTTGTCGTCAACAGCTTGGTGATTGAGCGACAAGGTGTCGCGGCAAACACTTCGTTTACTGGCATTGTGCTTATGAACGAAGATGGCACGTTGATTGGCATTGAGAAAACATTAAACTCATCAAATCAGGCGACGATTGGTACCGACTTTACCATTCCGGCGGGGACGACAAAAACCGTCATCGTTGGTGGTAACATGGACACCGCGTCAAACTTGTCTGGCGAATCAGGAGAGGTTCCGTCACTTGCGGTTATCGCGGTAAACACTGCGGCGACCGTTCACGGCACGCTTCCGATTGTCGGCGCGAGCCACACGGTGAACTCATCGCTTTCCATCGGTTCAGTCACCATTCAGCGTGGCGCTCTTGACCCTGGCGCAAACCAGACAAAAGAAGTTGGAGTAACCAACTATATCTTTTCAGGAGTAAAGGTAACCGCGGGATCAGCGGAAGATTTGACACTCAAGTCAATCCGGTGGTACCAGTCAGGTTCAGCAACGGGTGAGGACGTTACAAATGTAATCACCTTGCTTGATGGCGTATCATATCCGACCACGGTGAGCGGTCGGTTCTACACGACCATCTTTCCTGATGGTGGAATCCTCGTTAAAAAAGGATTCTCAAAAGACGTCTCAATAAGAGGTGACATCGTTAATGGTTCAAACAGAACGATTGACTTTGACATTGAACGACGAACCGATATCCATATGGTAGGAAACACCTATGGATTTGGTATTCTGTTCGCATTTGATTCGGCTGCGGCGGCAACGGATGGCGCGGATATAAACAACGCGAACAACCCGTATTACGACGCGGCACAGGTTACTATTTCCGTAGGAACTATGAACGTAAGCTCATGGACCGCGGGAGTTCCTGCGCAAAATGTCGCAATTAACCTGAATGATCAGCCGATTGCAGGATTCAGCATTGATGTCAAGGGAGAGCCGATTTCAGTTGGTTCTCTTGCATTCAACTTTACCGTAGAAGGAAGCGCGGCGGCTCTTGGTATGGCGGATGTTACCAACGTAACATTGGTTGACTCAAACGGCTCCGTTCTTGCGGGACCGGTTGATGGTTCACACGCTACGAACAATCACGAAACAATCACTCTTACAGACACGATTGTATTTCCGGTAGGTGTTACCAATGTAATCTTGAAAGCAAAACTTGGAACTGACTTTGTTTCTGACAACACGATTCAAGCTTCAACAACTCCGAGCTCTGACTTTACGACAGTCACCGGTCAAGTAACAAGCAACACGATTACGCCTTCACCTTCATCGGCAGTATCCGGTTCAACGCAGACGGTAAAGGCGGGTGCGTTTGCTGTTTCTGTTTCGGCGCAACCGACTGCTCGAACGGTTATCTCAGGAGCAAAAGGATTTGAGTTTGCTCGTTATATTCTTGATGTCACGCAATCGGGCGAAGACATCCGGGTTACGACGCTTCCGCTGTATTATGACACAAGCGGTACGCGAACTGACCTGACGAACTGTAAGTTGTATGACGGCACCGCATCAAGCGCGCCAGCTTTGAACACCGGTTCAAATGTATTGAACCCGACGACAAGCGACACCGCGTCATCAACGACAATTACCTTTGATGGCACAGGACTTACGCTCGCGAAAGGAACTTCAAAAACATTGTCACTTCGCTGTGATATTAAAACAGGTGTGACGGCGCTATATTGGTGGGGTATTGATGGAGGAGCGACATACACGGGCTCATCAGGAGTCACATCCGGCCAGACAATTGCAGAGGTCTTCACCGACGCAAACGGGCAGGTTATGACGGCTGCGGCAAATGGTTCTTACACGGTAACAAACGACACGTCAGTTATCTTTAAGGCGGCGCAAGCGGGAGCATCAGATGTTGTTCTTGCAAAATACCGCTTTGAGGCTGGTTCACAAGAGGCGGTTGATGTTAAAGGAATTGCTCTTTCATTGGGCAACACCGCATCTAACACCACAAACGACTTGCTCGGACAGAAAGTATCAATTTGGAACGGGTCAACAAAAGTTGGAGAAGCGCAATTTGGTCTTGGCACAAACCTTGACAGCGCGACGTCAACCTTGACGATTCCGGTTCACATTCTGCCTTCCGACTCTGTTACTTTGACGGTTAAAGGTGATCTTGCCGCACAGGATGTTAACAGCTCTGCGGGCGCGTTTGGCGCGGTTCTCTCCGTTGACTATGATGGAAACAACAACGGCCTTAACGGAAACTACGCGACGGGAGCGGATTCCGGTGTCACGGTAAGCGGCACAAGCGGAGACACGACTGCAAGTGCGACGAAGATTTATCGCGGCTTGATCTCGGTTTCCGACGTAACGACAACGTATAACTCAGGATTATCGCTCTCGGCGGGTTCTGACCTTTACGCGGTTCGGCTTACGGCGGCTTCCGGAAGAGATGTAACGGTTTCGGCGCTGTCATTCAACATTACTACGGTTGGAGTTCACACCGTTTCGGGCATTACACTGCAAGGTCCTTCAGGCGCGATTAACGCGACATCTGTAGCGACCACTTCTCACAGAGTTTCCGGCGCAGGTGCCGGTGGCACTGCGGAAAGATTGAGAATTGAATTTGATGCTACGGCGGCAGACCGAGTTATTCCTGCGGGAACATACAAGGATTTCAGATTGCAAGCGACTACCCTTACTGATTTGACATCAAACAACACTGAAACGCTTGCGATTGCGCTCTTGTCTGACACTGCGGAGCCGGCTGATGTTCAAGGATTCAACTCATTCTTCAGCGCAAGTGCCCACTTGTGACCGGTAGACGCGCTTGAAAGTTCAGCTTCAACGACTGACAGATTTATTTGGTCGCCAAACTCAACGACAACGTTGACAGCGGCGGCGGCATCTGACAGCGCGGTTGACTGGACAAACAGCTATGGTTTGCCAGGATTCCCGAGCATCGGACAGAACTTGCCGACACGAGTATTCGTTCACTAAAAAGTAAATTAGCCACCTTGTGCTCTGCGTAGCTTCAAGCGAAGCAGAGGGCTAACAAAAAATCCCCCCTCGGGGGGATTTTTTGTATGGGAAAATATCGCAAACGGTTTTTGTGGATATCCTGTGGAAAACTACAAAATCGGCCGATTTGAACACAGAAGCGTAACGCTAGAATAAAGAGGCGGACAAACCGTCGTACGAAAAATGCCTTGCGCAGGACGAATGAGCGGTATCTGTATCTATAAGAATTATGATGTGTGTAGGGAGCGAATGAGGACGAGCAGAGCGGACGCGTGCGTAAAGCAAGCGGAACGCGTGCATTTTGAGTACGAGCGGTTTGTCCGCAATCGGTTTTCCGGATACTATATTGCAAAATAACTCATATTTTGTATAATTTTGATTATCTTTAAAAAATTATATGGAATACAAAAAAATACAATATTATTTTGGTATATTTGCGCTCGTTGTCGGTGGATTTTTGGCTTATTACTTACTATATATATTACCGTCGGAAAATGTTGAAAAAACGGCTGAAAATGAGCCTGTTTCTGGAGCGCCTTCTCTGGGGATGGATGGTATTGCAACCGAAACAGATAAAAAACCGTCTGCGACCGAAGAAGTAAAGAATACGAGTGTTTCTATATTGGTAAAAACACCCAACCTTGACCGTCAAGTGTATATTCCGGCATCCGTGCCATCGGCGCAAAAAGAAGAAATATCAAATAAAATCAAGGAGATTACGGCTCTTTTGAACCAAGATGCCAATTTGTTTAATGAGTGGCTTGATTTGGGGTCTTTGCGGAAATCAATTGAAGACTATGAGGGCGCGCGAGAGGCGTGGGAATATGCAAGCGCCATAAGACCGAAAAACTCGCTCTCGTTCACAAACCTGGCGACATTGTACGGTTATTATCTCCAAAGTCCGATTTTGGCAGAAAAAAACTATATGAAAGCCATTGAAAACGACCCCGCTTTGCCATATTTGTATATGCGCGCCGCGGATTTTTACATTGAGGTTTTAGATGATTCCCAAAAAGCGAAAATGATACTTCAAAAAGGAGTACAAACAATTCCGGAAGATGAAGGGCTGAAGGCGGCTCTTGAAAATTTGTAAAAAATTTATAAGTAATGTCAAATTACAAAAATCGCCCTCGTATGCCGTTTGGCGCGAGGGCGATTTTTGCTATGAGTAATGTGGAAAGCTGATATATGTTTACACAACACAACAGAGCATATCGCAAGCTAAGTTATCCACAGTTAATTTTTTAAATTATAGGAATAAAGATATACAATAAGAGATAAGGTAAATAGGTTGCGCGCCTAATGTCGTTAGGTGCGCCGTCCTCTTACTGCAATTTGGGTCATTTTTATTAGAGTATTATCAGCTTTCTAATATTTAGAATGCCTTAGGCATTCAAAAAGTCACAATTATTATGAGTATGAGCAAATTACTAACGAATAGAAATTTCTATTCCGTATTGTTGGCGGTCGTTATTTCGTTTACGTTTGTTGCGGTGATGGTGTCGGGTGCGACAACGATTAGCACCAACATTACAACGAGCGGCACATTGGCAGTTACCGGCGATTCAACATTTACCGGTGATGTGTTTGCGACAAGTACATTAGCGGTTACGGGTCAGGCGGTATTTTTTGACCAGCTTGGGCTTGATCAGGCGGCAACCGACCCGACGGGGGACAGAGAAGGAGCTTTGTACTGGGACACCGCGCGAAGAGTTATTCGTGTGTATAACGGAACTGATTGGATGTCCGTGGCTTCATCAACCGATGCGAGCGGCGGGTTGATTCTTTCCAGTGATGCAAATGGAGTTCGGTTTAACACCATTGCGTCGGCGTATATGACGCTTGGTACGACGACCGTTCCGATTACCGCTCCGTTTAGCGGAAACGCAGTGCTTTTGTTGAACTCTACAACGACAGCGTCTGTTCCGCTTGCGATTATGGGCTCAAAGGGCTCCGCGCAGACAGGAGATTTGGTTGTTGTGTATGATGAAACACAGGAAGTGTTTGCGATTGATTCAGGCGGTAACGCTTCATCAACAATGCTTTCAACAACCGGTGTTGTCGTTGATGCTCTTGTTGTAAGTGGGTACGCAACGACATCAGGTTCAACCGGAAACTTTGATACGGAAGGTAGTATAGTAGCCGCCGGATCTCTTACGATGACTGGCGCAACCGTGCTTAACGGCGCAGTAACGTTAGGCGACGCTGATGGTGACGCGCTTATATTCACCGGAAACGCATCCACGACGAACTCATTATCAGTGGCGACAAGAGGTGTTGGAGAGTTTAGTCTTGGAGGATATGCAACAACAACTGTATTCGGAACTATGGCGACGACGACACTCGGCGCAAGCGATGTTTTGGGTAGCGCGTTTGGTATCGCGACGACATCTCCATCTTTTGTTGGAACGAATCTTGGTGTTACCGGAAGTATTCACGCTGGCAATACGGTTGGTACCACATCGCTTATTCTTCACTCGGACGCTGCAAACACAGGAACATGTATTCAAATGAGGACCAGTGATGGTGTAATTGTTAGAATATACGCAACAACTACTCCGGTCGCGGCATCTGTTTCGGATGGATTCCTCGGTCTTGTAGTTGAGGCAGGATATTGTACCGGAACATACTAATTAAATTACTTTTCTAGCTAATTAATTATCACTAATCTCATGAAAGTTTATTATCAAATTAGTACAGAAAAAGAATTGCTTTACGCTTTCGTGGCGCTCTTGGTGAGCTTTCTGTTTCTGCCGGCTCTTGTGTTCGCGGCGAACAATGATGCTTTGTTTCAGTCAGGCACTGAAATTACCGCAAATGGGGAAACGGTTACTGTTACTGAATCGGGAGCTGAATCACTGACAGTAAACTCCGGAAATTTCACGGTAGATATGCCGACCGGTGCAGGTATGTCAATTACCTCGGCCAACAGAAGAACGTTTACCGTAACTCCTTCTGCTCAAACAGAATCATTTACCTGCGGTTCGGCAAGTTCCGTTCTGATATTAAAGGGTCCGCCAAGCGGTTCAAATACGGTAACTGTTACGGTTACACCGGCTTCATCGGGTACGTGTAGTACTGGTGGTGGTGGTGTATCAAGCAGCAGCAGTGGCGGTGG
>CAZKXD010000019.1:0-3500 GCA_964556765.1 uncultured Candidatus Saccharibacteria bacterium
TGCCCAAAAACAATCCAGGTTGGGGGTTGAAATGATAAGTATGCCTTTTGGTTTTAATATCCGCCGACACTCGACGAGAAGCGCGCGTGGATTTAAAACATGTTCAATGATGTCTCCCAAAAAAATCGCATCAAAAAAATCATCCGGGTACGCGGCATCGGTCAATGTTCCCTGTTTAATGTTTAATCCGCGAGATTTCGCCACTTGTGCCGTAAGTTCGTTTATCTCAACCCCATACGGTTCAAATCCTCTCTGCCGCGCATAATACAAAAAATCCCCGTTGGAACAACCAACATCAAGAATTTTTCCCTTGACCAATTTGGATGAAAGATAGTCCAATATTTTTTTAATGTGCCTGTTTTCTTTTGTCGCAACGTTTTTTCTGTGCTTTTGGTATCCTGCCTTTTGAGAATATACCTCTTTTGAAAGATATTCTTCGGTCGGCTGTGGATGCACAAAAACAAGCCCACACGAAGGACATTTTTGATAACTAAACCCGTCCTTCCCTAGAAAATACTCGGCGTTGGTGTTACAAATAAAACACGCGGTCATAATAAGAGCCCGATTTTTTTAGATTCGTTAATAATGGTAAGTGCCCGCGCTTTTGTAGAATGCCGTTTTAAAATCTCCCGATATTCTTCCTCCAAATCTTTTTGGTCATAACCGTTGCGCAAAAACTCCCCCGCTTTCTTGAGCTGATATTCAAAATCATAAAGATTGTTGTATTGGAAAATTCTTTTATAATTCATTGCGTCGCTGTCCGGTTGATACAAATCAAAGCGTTCTGCGATAATCAAACAATTATTTCCGAGGATTTCCCAAAAACGGCGAGAATCATACCCCGCCGCCCCCGTACAGATACCCACTTTCGTTCGCGCCCATATCTCATACGATTTATCGGGTGAGAATGGCCCGCGTTTGATAAGCGGCAATGTATACGTTTTTTGAGCATAACAAGAAAATCCATTTTTTTTGCAAAATAAATCAGTGCGTTCTCTCGTATATCGCCGCGTTATCGGATAATTTTCTTGTCCGAATATGGCTGCAAAATCAATGTCTTTCGGCTTGTCCGGCGTATAATATTTCGTAAATCTTGATTCAATGCCGAGCGGAAACGGAATCACGCCATTCGTATATGGCTTTTCGCGTCTAAAATACAGGCGGCATTTTTTTTGCATTTCTTTATTCGGGGCGCCGCGGCCGGTAAAGGCGCCGGTAATGACTTGATACTGGATTTCCGGATCGCGCCATTTATTTTTTCCGATTTCAGAACCATCAACGTAGACTGTTTTCTCCCACGCGTTAAGCTCGTCGACAAGCGCGTAATCGGTTCCATATTTTCCATAAGAAAGAACGACCATATCGGCGCTTTTTGCAAAATCAAAAAATTCTTTTTTGGGAAGACTAAACCGCCGTGTGAATTCCTTTCCAAATGGATGCGGGTAATGCTCCGCGTAACGAAACGTAAGCTCGGGATGTTCCGTAACGAGTCCGCCCAAACCATCCAAAACGGTATCACAGTAAAAATCATCCCGCTCGGTCGGCGCAACAACCGCAATTGTATAATTAAAATCAGGCATACGTGATATACGAGGCAATACGACGGATGAGATTGCGCAAAGAAAAATTTTCTTTGACTCTTTCGTAGACATAGTCGCGTATTTTGTTTTTTGAAGCATCGCTCATATTTTTAATGGCAAAAATCTTTTTTGCAACATCATTCGGGTCGCGCTCGCCGTACAGCAAGTCGCGCTCATACATTCCAAAAATATCTTTAAACGCCCTGTTCGCAGACAAAACCAACGTTCCGGAAGCGATGCTTTCAAGAACCGCTTTGTCCATTCCGCCGGTCGGCGTAAGATTAACGCTTACGTCTGCTTCTTTATATAATCTCCCCATCTCAACAAATGACGCAGAACCGGCAAACACAATTATTTTTTCAAGACCGCGCGCGTAAACCAAATCCTTAAGCTTCTTTTCATATGCAATATCGTTTGCGGCGGACGGCGCGCCCACAAATTTGATTACAAAGTTATCGCCCCACGATTCTTTTAAAATCGCCGCGGCTTCAATTAACACATCAAGATTTTTAATCGGCGTAATTCTCCCCGCATGCATAATAGTAAACAGTCTGTCGGCGTTTTGCGCCGGCGCACGAGCCGCATACGGAAACAACGAAAAATCAATTCCGTGTCCCAAAAAATGAATTTTTTTGCTCGGGAGGCGAAAGGCTTCGGGGGTTGAGCTAAAAATAATATGCGCGAGTTTTTCCGCAATACGCAATTTCGCGGTAATCTGTCGATGCACATACCATAGCGCAATTTTTTTATTCAATATGCGCCACAACAATCCGCCGAGCACGATATACTCCGGATTCATATGGACGAAAACGACATCGTATTTTTTCCGATGATGAAAAATGAAATAAAAAAACCGCCGTATGTATTGAATCCGTGACGGCGTTTCCTCTTTGCCAAGAGACAACACGGTAACGTTCGTCGGTAAACGATACTTTCCTTTTTGCAAACAGATAACCGTTACATTTTCAAAATGCTTCGCGAATTCAACAATCCACGAATGAAAAAAGCCGAGCACGCTGTCATTCTCATCAACCTTTTGCGTTATTATTAAAAGATTCATCAGAAGAAGTAATCTCTTTTTCAATAGGCAAGGTTACCAACGTATTATTTATTTCCTCAACGCGCTCCAAAAGACCAAAATCAACCCCCAATTCTTTCGCTTTTTGAATAAGGGCTCTCGTATCCTTCGGCAAACATTTTCCTCCATATCCGCGATACCCTTTATGAATCACCGCCAAATGGCTTCTTCCGATGCGTTTATCCGCGGCGGCGGACTCCTTCACGCGGTCATAATCTATTCCGAGCGCCTTGCAGACATCATACATCTGATTTGCAAATACCACTTTTGTGGCAAACCATGTATTACCGAAATACTTGACCATTTCAGCTTCGGTTGCCGGCAAAAGCCTCTCAAACGGAGCCATAGGGAGCATCTGCATCAAGTCTCCCGCAACGGGATAACTTTCTTTGGTGAAACCGACAATTTGTCTATCGGGGTAACGCATATCTTGGTCGGCAGTCAACTCGGTTAAAAACTCCGGATTGAACAAAAACCGGTGTTGAGGATATTTTTTTTGAAACAATTCGGTCGTTCCCGGCAAAATGGTCGATTTGATAACAATGATTTTATTGCCACGCAAGTGCTCAATCGCCTCTTTCACGATAGAAAGGTCAAAACCGCCCCGTTCCTCGTCATAGGGCGTGGGAACGCAAACAAAAATAATATCGGCGGTATTTATCTCCGGCAAAGAACCGATTTTTTTGTGCGGATCATATAATACAGAATTTTCAAAAACGCGAGCGACCGCTCCGCCAACCATACCAACGCCCATAATGCCGATTTTTTTTCCGTTACCGGAAGAACGCGTGGCCGTTTTTTGAAGGGGGCGATGATTTGTTTTTTTTGACCGCTTTCGCATA
>CAZKXD010000019.1:3510-7455 GCA_964556765.1 uncultured Candidatus Saccharibacteria bacterium
TTGCGGAAATACTTTTTCTTTTTGACATACGAATAAAATTTAATGCTAATCAACTATTAAAACGCCGGCGGCGTATCGCGGGTTTCTTGACTAATTACGTTTATATGATGCGAGTAGCCGAACAAATTCCTCTAAACCGGACACCTCGGGAAATTCATCCTGCACCACATCACTATTATATAGCACATTTTTGCGTTTCATCCGCACCGATATCACCTGCGGGCACATCGCGCGCATGCTTTGAAGTTGTGATACGTCATCATCAATAAAAAACGCGCTCTCATCCATATTCGGAAACATACGCTGTATAATATCGCCCTTCATTTCATTTCCCGTAAAAATAGTATCATCAAATAAATGCAAAATGCCGCTTTTTGAAATTTTCGTTTTTTGATATTCTTTGTCTCCAAAGGTCAGCAGAATACGGCGGTGGCGCGCATGCCCCTCAAGAAAAGAGAATGCATCGGAAAAAAGAAACGGCGATAAATCCGTGTGGCGCGACAATGCATCCCAATAGAGCGGTGGATTTTCCTTATACATCATTCCCCCCAACCCAACCGATTGTTTATACTGTTCGGTATAAAAAAGCGTGCTGTCAAAATCAATAAATAACATCATATAATTTCCATAATGACGCGGGCGAGTTTCTCGGAATCGTGCCGCAAAAGACTCCTTTTTAGCACATCTCCCGATGTTTTAACCACCTTCTCCGATGCCAAAAAATTGTCCCGAATGACGTTTGAATAATTTTCGCCGAATAAATCGTCCGTCACCGGAGATTCCCGTTCTTCATAATATACCTTTAGAATATCCTCCGGAAGCGGCCCGTTGTTTACAAGTATATAATCGGGGACGCGCCCGCCGTACGCGGCGAGCTCTTCAATATAATCTTTAGCGGTAAAATTATGCGTTTGCCCATATTTGCTCATCAAGTTTGTAACATACAGTATTTTCCCGCGAGATTGCATAAGCGCTTCTTTTGTTCCCGAAATAACGATATTGGCAAGAATGCTTGTATATAGATCGCCCGGTCCCATAATAATGAGGTCGGCGGATTCAATCGCTTCACGCGCCTTTTGCGAAATACGGACAGCGGGCTCAACCCATAGTCGTTTAATTCTTTGCGTACCATCATGCTCTTGCGGCGGCTCGTCAATATAGGTCTCGCCCGCGACAACAGACCCGTTTTCATATTCCGCCATAAGCGTTAATTTTTCATTGGCAATAGGAAACACTTTTCCACGCACGCGAAGCATCTGAGAAGCATATTCAAGGGCGCGCTCCTCGGAACCAAAAATATCAGTGAGCGCGACCAAAAACAGGTTTCCAAAATTGTGTCCTTTCAGTCCTGTGCCTTTTTCAAAACGATGTAAAAATAAAGAACGCAACGCTGTCCCGACCTCGCTGTCGTCAGCAAGCGCCACAAGAGCCATCCTGAAATCTCCGACCGGCAGGTAGCCAAACTCGTCACGCAAACGCCCGGTTGACCCGCCGCTGTCCGCAACGGTTACAATCGCGGTTATATTAAATAAATCCGGCGGATATTTTTTTAAACCGGAAAGAACCGTGTAGGTCCCCGTACCGCCGCCGATTACCACTATATTTTTTTGTCTTTTTGCAAACATATTTCAAATGAATGTGTATATAACCGCATATATGTTTCTTTGTCTTTATAAGGATACTCATATTCTTTCCGTTTGGGAAGCGTGCCTTCGTAAAGCCGCACGAGAGTTTCTGCAATAGATTCGGCGGTGTGTTTCGTAATATATGCCCCGACTTCGCGCGCAACACCGATATCGGGAGCAACAACGGGAATTCCCGCAATCTTTGCCTCAACCATATTCATTCCATATCCTTCATACCACGAAGTCGCGAGAAGCACATCTGCGCTTTTGTAATATCCGGCGATATCATCTTTCCACCCCAACAAAAGTACTTTTTCTTGCAACTTGTTTCTTGCAACTTGTTTCTTGAGCGCCTCGCGCCGACTTCCGTCGCCAATGATAACCAGTCCCGCACCCGGAATGTCCCTTACCAGCCGCGCAAGAACATCAATCGCGAGAGCGCAGTTTTTTTCTTTTTCAAGCCGCCCAACCCAAAGAACGGTAAAGCAAAATTTTTGGGGAAGCGCTATCGGCTCTGCGTTTTTAATTTTTTGCGCATCTGTCCAAATAGGCAAAATTGAAACATTTGACATTTGACATTTGACACTTGACTCAAGAGAATCACAAATTCGCTTACTGACAACGCGAACACAATCTGCTTTTGGCAAAACTATTTTTGATACGATATATCGTATGAAATTTTTAAAAGATTCTTTTTTAAAATAGGGGCTTGCGAAATCGGTGTGAATTTGAATTTGAAGCGGTATATGTAATTTTTTGGAAATCCTAAGAGCAGCATATCCCGTTTCAAACGGATCTTGGCTCGTTATAACAACATTTGACATTTGACCACTGACATTTGACAGTATTTTCTTACTGATTTTTATTGCGTCAAAAATGTAGAAAAGTTTTCCTGTTGAATTTGTTGAATATACAAATACATTTTTTGAAATAGTTATTTTGCATTTTTCGCTTTGCGCTTTGCGCTTTGTAAAAACGATTATATGCAGTTCCTCAAACAGCGTTCCATATTCAATCATACGCGCGCGTACCGCGCTTTCTGTTTCAAAAATTTTTGCATCTCGTGAAAGCATTAAAACCTTCATTGTTTAATGATAACAGAAAACAAGAGCCATTCGTTGTATAAAAAAGGCGCACAAACAAAAGTGCGCCCACGGATAAAAGAAATCAAGTATAAATCTTTATAGACGAGCCCGTATCCTTCTCTTGCCTTCGGCGCCACATTCACAACGAAGCAAATACTGATACACTCCATATTGCGGAACGCCGTCGATGCCATGATCCTGATCGCAATCAACAACTTGGGGTCCAAGGCGACCCTCCCAATCCACCAACGTAAAATCGTGCTGATGCCCCCTGTCGCCTGGTGCAATAATTGTGATCGCGGGGTCAGGCGGAGGTGGCCCGAATAAAAGTGTCATCAACCAACCTCGTTTCCGTCCCTCAATTTCCTCTCGAAGAGTACTACCAACCATGTCAGTTTCCCCTTTCGACGCCTAAGAAACAACTGTCTTAGGCGTAAATGCAGTCTAACCTACGTTCTTGTGTGTGTCAATGTTCCGGTTTTTCAACCGATATCCAAACATATACTTGAGAAACGAATCAAATTTGAGATATTTCATAAATGTCTCCCGCGCGAGTTTTTGCCTTTCTTTAAATTCTGCGTCAGAGAGCGTGTCCCAAAATGTTCGTATATATTTCTCCGTATTTTTTATATCCGTATACGGAACAAACACCACAAATTTTTTATAATCGATTATGTCTTCAAGCGGCAAAAGCCAGCCGGTATCAATGACGACCGGAATCCTGCCAAGCGCGAGCGCCTCATAAAAACGCGCCGCCATATTCGCGTCACCGCGGGGGTTTAATACAAAATCGGAATGCGTGATATTTTCAATATATTCCTTCCGCAACCGCGCGGGGTCTCCCTGAATCGTATTTTTGTTCGCGGAATAGAAATTGCGCACGATAAACGACGTCCGCACTAACGAAGAGTTGGCGAGCGCGCGAATCGCTTTCTTTCTCCAAAATACCCCCCGCTTATAGAGGTCGGCGTATCGGTCAAACAGAATATATTTTTTTACGTTGAGCGGCGTTGTTTTTATAAAATTTTTCAACCACTCGCGCCATGAGCCAAACCCCGCCCAACCGCAAAAACTCACCACCGGTATTTCTTTTTTATCACGGAGCATGAACAATCCGTCTTGCAAAATGTCCCCCGCATAAATTTGTGTCGGAATAATAATTTCATTTTTTTTGATGCCGATGTGCCGATACCCCGCATATCGAAAAACGGTGGCATATTCCGTGTTTCTGGCGG
>CAZKXD010000019.1:7465-11384 GCA_964556765.1 uncultured Candidatus Saccharibacteria bacterium
TCGCTGTCTCCAAAAGCAAACAAAAAAACAGGCTTTTGATATTGTTTCGCCTTTTTGATGAAATTTTCAAGATATGTTTTATCTTTTATTGAAAAATAATTATGCGGAACCAAAAAGAAATCCGCCGCCTCCGGCGCGGCAACAAGCTCAATAAAACTAAAATCCATCTCGTCAAAAATAGCCCGATACGCCTTTTTCCCCGTGTATGGCTGTTTCCCCAAGCGGCGATTCAGTATCGGAAACGGTCGAGCGTCAGAAAGTAATTCTCCAATAAACACCTTACTCATATAGTAAAAAAATTAAAACAATTTGATAATCGCGTCTATCGCGCGCTCCTTTGAAAAAAGACGAGCTTTTTCCGTGCCGTTTTTGACAAGCCGTTCACGCAATGCGCCATTCGCAACAAGCGCGCGAATTGCGTTTTTAATTTCCGCGGCGTCATTATAGTGAACCAAAAGTCCCGTTTTTTGGTTTTCAACCAATTCAGAATTGCCGCCCGCGTCAGTGGTAATAACGGGCGTTCCAATCGCCATAACTTCAAGCAACTGATGAGAAAACCCCTCGTATCCGGTGTTGAGCGCGAAAAGGTCAGCGGCTTGTGTGTATTTCGCAAGAGTTTCTTTGTCCAATTTCCCAAGCAAAATAACGGTATTTTGTAGCTTGTTTTTTGTAATTTGTTCCTTGAGCGCCTCGCGCTCCGGCCCATCTCCGGCTATAAAAAGTTTTATATCGGGAATTTCTTTTTTTAATTCCGCAACCGTTTCTATGAGCGTTTCAAACCCCTTCCACGGCACAAAGCGTCCGGCGGAAAAAATCACCGTTCCCAAAATTCCTAATTTTTTTCTTACAGATTCTCTCGTTTCTTTCAGAGCGGGCGGCTCAAACGTGTTATATACAACTTTTATGTACTCTTCGGGGACACCCCATTGTTTTACAATTTTTTTCAGATATTCGCTCGGCACAACTACCGTATCCGCGCGGCGCGCGACATATCGTTCGATTTTCCTCCTCATCTCTGTCACAACATCAAATTTCTTTTTTTGAAACTCCTCAAGCGTAACAAACCCTTCATTTTTATTTTTCGCTTTTCGCTTTTCGCTTTGCACTTGATGCTGTTCCCACGCGTAATCGCCCGCGACACGCAATAAAAATTTTTTTCTTAACAATTTTGACGCTACGAAACTCGGAAGCCCCACGCTTACCGGATCAAGCGCATATATTGTTTTTACCTCAATGCTTGCAACGCATATTTTAAAAAAATAAATTATGTGCCGTATAATTTTCGGAAGTCGGCGTACTCCTCCAAACGAAACAGTAGAAACGGAAACGCCGCGCGACGGAAGCTCGTCTTCAAGCAACGCCGTATACGTAGCCGGGCCACCGATGTCCGGCGGATACAGGGGTGTAGCCACGAGTATCCGACCGCCTTGTCCGTGATGAAAAACGATATTTCCGTAAATAAAAAAAGTTGCTATCGCCAGAGTCCCCGATGAAATGACCTGCGAAAACATATACCATATACCGGCTATATCCACGAGCAGATACATAAAAAACACATTGAGCACAAGCGCCCCCAACGCGGTGATAAAATACAAAAAAAGCTGTCGCGACATATCATATGTGTGCGTATTTTTAAATGTCCATAATTTTTGAAGAGCAAAACTCACGAAAAACCCGACAACAAACGCGATGGTTGAAGAAACCAAATACCACACTCCTTTTATGTCCGTCAAAACGTATAAAACGCCAAGCGCCACAATCGCGGCGGTGCCGCCGGAAATCATATACCGCACAAGCGTGCTCCGTATTAACGATGCGCACTGATTAATCATGATATTTCTTGAAAAAGAACTTTCATTTTTTCCGCAATAGTGTCCCAATCATATTCTTTCATAATCCGTTCGCGCGCGACGCGTACCACGCGCGCGACGGCATCTTTATTTTCTTCCGCCATACTGTATGTCACTTGAGACGCAATACTGGCAGGATTTCCGACCTCGCACACAAATCCCGTGTCCTTATCTACACGAAAATCCGTCATGCCGCCGACCGCCGTTCCTATAACCGGCAGCCCCGCGGCCATTGCTTCTATAAAAGAAGAACCCATCCCCTCCGAAAGCGATGGGCGAACAAAAATATCCGCCGCATGGTAATATCGCGGCAATTCTTTATATGCGATATGTCCCATAAAAAAGACCCGCCTTCCTAAAGAGTGTTTTTCAACGAGCGACCGAAGCGCCGTCTCATCCGGCCCGCTTCCTATCACTAATAATTTGACGCGCTCGGGAAGATAGGTGAGTGAGCTGATAATATCCCCCACCGCGTTTTTGGGAACAAGACGCGATGTTGTGATAAGACAAATATCATCCTTCTCTATCCCCATATTTTTCCGAAAAAGCGCGCGACCTTCAGAAGAAACGGGACGAGAAAAATCCGTTATTGAAACGCCGTTGCGAATAATCCGCACTTTTCGCGCAAAACCCATAGAGCGCGCGTACTCGCCAAGATATGTTGAAATAGCCGAAACCGCGCGCGCGCGCGTAAAAACACTTCGCAGAAGCGGGTATACCGGCCGTATACGCCACCGCCTTGTCATATGAGCGATAGAATCCCCTTCTTGAAGAGTCAAAACATACGGAATTTGTTTATATAATTTCTGAAAAAAAACGGCGGGAAAACCGGCGTACGCCATCATAACCCAAAAAGCATCATATGTATTTTTTCTATACAAAGATACCGCCTTGCATAACGCAAGCGGAGCATAAAAAATTTTTGCAAGATACAGCGGAAACTTGACCAAATCAACGTCAGTCGGATTTTTTTTGGCAAGTCCAATCCGATATACTTGTATCGCGCCCACTCGCTCTTCTGTCGGCAACCTACGGTCAAAACGAGGTGTAATCATATCAAATGAAAACTCTTCCCCGATTCTGTCGGTAATTTCTTTAATCGCAATCTCAGCGCCACCCCACCAAGGAGCATATGCGAGAGAAAATATGAGGATTTTCTTTTTGACCATAAAAAACATCCGCATTCATATACTCGCGGAATTATTGTTTGAGAAAAGAAGCGATATGCTCTTTTACATCATGCGCCGCGCTCCAACCCAATTCATTTTTAGACCGACTTACGTCTAAAACCGCGTCCATTCTGTTTCCGCGACGTTCCGGCAACATCTGTACATCTGACCCAAAGAGGGACGCAATATCAAGAATAGAGTATGCCGTTTCCGCTCCGAGCCCGTATCCATCTCCTTCTCCGTTCTCGCCGAGCAACAATAAGCCGCGCACGATGTCATCAACATGAGTAAAATTTCTTTTTTGCGTTCCCGGAGCAACCACCGTAAGCGGCTCGCCCCGTTTATATTGTTCTTTAAAAATACCGACAACGGTCGCGTATGACCCTGAAGAAATTTCCCGCGCGCCGTAGACATTATAAAAATACGCAATGGCGTGCGGAATGTGAAACCACGCGCCATAGTTGATGACGAGTTCCGTGTTGCTCGCTTTCGTCCATGCATAGGGGCTTTGCGTGCGCCCAAGCCCGCCATCGCCGAATTTCGTACTGGAGCCCGCATAAATAATCTTTGTTCCGTGTGTTCTGCAATATTCAAGAACGCCGAATGTTCCACGCTTGTTGAGGTCCCACACGAGAGAAACATCTTCAAAACTTTTTTCCACGCGAGAATATTCCCCCAAATGAAAAACGAGGTCAACCTTCTCGGGAACGTGTCGCGCGATGTCTTTCGTGTGACCTTCGCGATACTCCGCCCCCGGAATATGATTTTCTCGAGAACCCGTAAAATAATTATCAAGCGATATCACGCGATGCCCGTTCTTGAGCAATTCCTCAATAAGATGCGAACCGATAAATCCAGCGCCGCCGGTTACTAAAATTGTTTTTTTGCTCATCGCTTAAT
>CAZKXD010000020.1:0-6754 GCA_964556765.1 uncultured Candidatus Saccharibacteria bacterium
GCTTTTGCCAAAAGATTTTTTGCTTCTTCATCGCCTTTTTCTATCCGCTTTGCAAGCGTTTTTTCATCTGTTGCCGATATGAGGTCGTATTGTCCGATTTCTTTCAAATACATCTGTATTGAATCAAACGAGCTTGTGGGCGCTCCGTATCCTTTTGAGAACGTGTCCTCGGCGTTTTCTTCATCGGATAGAATGCCGCCGCCCTTTTTAATTTCAACCCCCTCTTTCGCAAACGTGTCATAGAGAGAATCCAAAAAAAGTACGTCGTCTTCTATTGTGGGAAATTCTTTTAAAAGTTCGTCGTATGTAATAAATCCGCGTTTTTTTCCTTTATCAACGAGCGTCTTAATTCCCAATTCCTGCCGAGCGGCTTTTTTTGCATTTTGTCCGGCTGATTTTGAAACCGCTACCGCCCGCTTTTTCGTCTTTACGCGCGATATTTTTTCTTTCCTCTTGGTTTTTTTCAAAAGCGGTCGTTTCCGCGCCGATTGTTTTTTCTTTTTTATCTTGGATTTTCTCATATGAAAAAAATAGTGTGATAATTATACTGTGGGAGAAATGCTTATTTCATTTATTTTTTGTGATAACGCGTGGCACTGCGCCAACGCTTTTTTTGCCTCCGGCTCATTCCCCGATTCTTCCGCCTTCCGCACCGCGTCAGTTGCCTCCATAAGCGCTATTTTTAATACTTGTCTGTGTAAATTCACGAACAGCTCTTCAAGCACTTTCTGCATATGTTCCGAATTTTGATATGCCGCTTCCGCTTCAAAAATAAGACGAGCTTTTTCTTCATCGGGAATACTCCGTATTTCTTCCTCAAGTCGGCGCGCCGTTATCTGTTCATATTTTTTTTGAAAATCATCCGCATCTATCATCGGTTCGGTGTCTTGTTTTTGCCATAAGAATATACTATGAATGTGCTTTTGTATATTTGACAGCCGTATGTGTTCGGGGTTCTGTGTTTCACGCATAAAACGCTTGACCGCGCTCTGTGCGTCTTTATTCTCAAGGATACGGTCCGCTTTCTGCCGTTCGGCAATTGACCTCCACACGGGCTCCTCTTCTATATGAATTCTCTGAATTATGGATTTAACAAAATGCGCCTGTTCAATGGGACTTTTGAGGCGAGCGACAAACGGGATGACGCGCTCTTCAACCTTCATCCGCAACGTCCGTGTGTCGGAGAATGATTCGGCAAGCATATCTAAATAAAACTCAATGACATGTTTCGCGCCGTCAACATATTCTTTCCATGTGTTTTTGTCCGCCTTCACCGCGTCGGCAGGGTCAAGACCTGAAGACAGATGCACCACGCGCACCGAAAATCCGGAAAGGAGCGCGAGGTGTATTCCGCGTTCTGCCGCGCGAAGCCCCGCCTCGTCGGCATCAAACGCAAGAATTATATTTTTGGTCAATCGTCCGATACGCGTGAGATGCCCGGGGGTAAACGCGGTGCCGGATGCCGCCACGGTATTCAAAAATCCGGCCTGATGAGACATAATAACATCCATTTGTCCCTCAACGACGATACACGCATCCCGTTTTCGCATTTCCATCTTTGCCTTGTCAAAACCGTACAACGTATTTGATTTATCATACAGGAGCGTCTCCGGACTGTTGATATATTTTGCCGAAACAACTCCTTTGTGTTCTTCTTCCCCGAAAATCCTGCCGGAAAACGCGATGGGCCGTCCGGAAGAGTCCATTATGGGAAACATAACTCTGCCCCGAAACCGGTCATAGGTGTTTCCGTTTGAACGCGCCGCAAGTCCTGAAGCGATGATATCATTGTCGGAATAATTATTGTGTTTCAAAAAAGAATAGAGCGCGCGCCATTCGGCGGGGACATATCCGATTCTCCACATTTTTGCTGTTTTTCCTTCAAGTCCGCGCGATTTCAAATACTCGCCGACTTCCGTATGCCTCCGAAGCTGTGCTTCAAAAAAACCGGTTGCATCTTCGAGAATTTCATAGAGCGGCCTTTTTGTATCCTGATTTTTTTGTTCAAACCGATCAATCGTAACACCCGCGCGCTCCGCAAGAACCTTCAGAGCTCCGGAAAAATCAACCCCTTCTATTTCCTCCACAAAACTAAAAATATCTCCCCCTTTTCCGCATCCAAAACAGTGATATGTTTCTCTATCCGGAGAAACAAAAAAAGAAGCGGTTTTTTCAGTGTGAAACGGGCATCGCGCTTTAAGATTTCTCCCCGCTCCTTCAAGTTTTACGTACGAGGAAACGACATCCGTAATTCCAAGCCGCTCTTTAATTTGCTCTACGGTTGAAGACATGGCATATGGAAAATACTAATATACTAATGGTACGAATGATACTAATGAATACGAATCATTTTATATTTAACAATCTTGCAACATTTGCATCCATTCGTATCATTAGTATACATTTGTATATTGGTATCTTTTATGTTTTCTTGAACCCCGTTCCCGCGGGAATAAGTCTTCCAATTATAACATTTTCTTTAAGCCCCCGCAGTTCATCTTTCACTCCCTTAATTGCCGCGCGAATGAGAATGCGCGTTGTGTGCTGGAAAGACGCGGCAGAGAGAAAACTCGTTGTCGTAAGCGAAACTTCGCTGATTCCCAATACCAATGTGTCCGCCTTTGCTTCTTCCCCTTTCGCTTTTTTGGCATTCTCGTTTTCTTCAATCAATTTCGCGTGTTCCACAATATCCCCGAAACTGAACGGCGTGTCTCCGGGATGTTTGATTTTTTTGCGAGAAAACATTTGCCGAACGATAACTTCAAAGTGTTTGCGAACCACTGACGCGCCTTCAAGGTCATACACGCGCTCCACTTCGTGGATAATGTAATCTTCCGTAACCTCCTTGCCTCCGTATTTAAAAATCTCCTGTATGTCGGCGGAACCATCGGTGAGAAGCATTCCTTTGCGGAGGACATCTTTGGGAGACACGACAAGACTTCTTCCGTATGGAATCACATATTCAATTCGTTCACCTTTTTTCTTTCCACCGCCGCCCTCGTCGGACAACGCGACCAAGACCTGTTCATTGCCCCGATTTTGAATTTCAAACACTTCTCCGTCTGTTCTGGAAATAATTGCCGGATTTTTAGGCGCCCTTCTTTCAAACACCTCTTCAACACGCGGCAATCCCTTGGTGATATCCGCGCCGGTTACCCCTCCTTGGTGAAAGGTTCTCATTGTAAGCTGTGTCCCCGGCTCGCCAATCGCCTGCGCCGCAACCACGCCGACCGCTTCTCCGCGCTTAACGAGAGCGTTGCGCCCCATATCAAGTCCGTAACAATTGCGGCACAGACCATATACCGTTTTGCAAGAAAGCGGGCTCCGAATGTATATTTCATCTATCCCCGCTTCGGTAATTTTTTTAATTTCGGCACGTCCGATAAGCGTTTTCTTCGGCACTACCGTCTCGCCATTCGGAAGAGCCGCGTCTTTGGCAAGAATCCGTCCACCGATAACCTTGGAAAGCGAAACGCCTATTCCGGAAACATTTTCCTTAAGACTGGTGCGGCGACCATTTTTATCTCCGCAATCTTCCTCGGTAATAATGACATCCTGCGCCACATCAACGAGCCGTCGCGTCAGATATCCCGCTTTGGCGGTTTGAAGCGCGGTGTCGGTAAGTCCCTTTCGCGATCCGTGTGTCGTAATAAAGTATTCAATGGGAGTAAGTCCTTCTTTATATGAGGAGACAATGGGAAAATCAATCGGCACGCCGACCGTATTCATAACAACACCCTTCATACCGGTCATCTGCGTAATCGGCCCGAGCGAACCGCGAGCGCCGGATTTCCACATATCATACACGGAGCTGTTAAGCGAGAGCGTGGCGGGAATCGCGCGAGCGACTTCTTCTTTTGCTTTCTCCCACACTTCAATAACCATTCTGTACCGCTCCACGTCCGACAAAAGCCCGTCGCCGTGTTGTTCCATAATGGTCGCCTCTTTTTTCCGCGCTTCTTCTATGATTTTCGCTTTTTCTTTCGGCACCGAAAGGTCGTCCATTCCCCATGTTATTCCGGATTTGGTCGCAAACCGAAATCCAAAATCTTTTATCTTGTCAAGAATCGTGGTTATTTTTTCAAGAGGATATTTATCAATTAAATTATCCATAATTTCGGAAAGCGCGCCTTTGTCTATTTCAGAGTTAATATACGGATAGTCGCTCGGCAACACGCTGTTAAAGAGAAGCCGCCCCACCGAAGTCTCAAAAACCGCGCCTTTAAATTCGGCGTATTTGGTCGTTTCAGTTGCCATTACTTTTATCTTTGCGCGCAAACTCACGTCTTCAAAATCATGCGCCGTAATAGCGATATTGGGACTGGAAAAAATTTTCCCTTCTCCTTTTTCTCCGGAAATAATTTTTGTAACCCAGTATGTTCCGAGCGTAATATCAAGCATTTTTGAAATAACCACCGGATACCCCGTCCCGGGTTTAAAGATATTTTTATCCGCAGCCATAATTTCAGCCGCTTCTTTTTGCGCTTCTTTGGAAAGCGGAACGTGCACCGCCATCTGGTCTCCGTCAAAGTCGGCGTTAAACGCGGGACATACGAGCGGATGCAGTTCAATCGCGTTGCCCTCAATCAAAATCGGTTTAAATGCCTGTACTCCCAGACGATGCAGAGTCGGGGCACGGTTCAACAATACATATTTATCTTTAATGACATCCTCAAGAATCGCCCACACTTCCGGCAATCCTTCTTCAATAAGACGTCCCGCGCCGCGGATATTATATGCCAATTCTTGTTTTAAAATTTCTGATATGACGAACGGCCTGAAAAGCTCAAGCGCCATATGTTTCGGAAGCCCGCACTGGTCAAGCCGTAAATTGGGGCCGACCACAATCACCGAACGTCCCGAATAATCAACGCGCTTTCCCAGCAAGTTTTGTCTAAATAGTCCCTGCTTTCCTTTAAGATTTTCCGATAACGACTTCAAGACTTTTTTCCGTCCCTGCGCCACTTGCTGAGAAGTGGAGCGGCGCATGGAATTATCAAGCAAAGAATCAACGGCTTCTTGAAGAATTCTTTTTTCGTTTCGTAAAATAACGTCCGGAGCGCTAATTTCTTTCAATTTTCTTAATCGATTATTCCGGTTTATAACACGGCGGTATAAATCATTTACATCAGATGTCGCGTGCCTTCCCCCATCAAGCGCGACCATCGGCCGCAACTGCGGCGGCATAACCGGTATAACCGTAAGAAACATCCATTCCGGGCGCAGATTTGCCTCCTTCAACGATTTTACGAGCGCGAGACGCTTTCGAACCTTCCCCTTTTCCACCGATGAAGCGGTTTCAAATTCCTCCTCAAGGTGATGCTCCATTTTTTCTAAGTTTATTTTTTTCAAAATGGCATACAGCGCCTCCGCTCCGATTTCCGCGTGAAACACGCTTCCGTATTTCAGAGAAAAGCGGTGATACGCGACCTCGTCTATCACCGACCCTTCCCGCAGGTCTTCAATTTCTTTTTTTACTTCGGTAAAGCGTTTTTTGAGAATTTCTTTTTCCTTGGCGCTCCCCGCGGTTTTTTGTTTTGATTTAAATTCCGACTCAACGTCGCGCAGTATTTTGTTTCGCTCTCCTTCGTGTATCTCGGTAATAATATAACCCGCGAAATAAACCACTTTTTCAACGTCTGCAAGAGATATGTTGAGCAACAGTCCGATGCGAGACGGCACGCCGCGAAGAAACCAGATATGAGAAACCGGCGACGCAAGTTCTATGTGCCCCATACGCTCTCTTCGCACGATTGACCGCGTTACTTCAACACCGCATCGTTCACAAATGATATTTTTATACCGAATACGCCGATATTTGCCGCAATAACATTCATAGTCCTTCGTTGGCCCGAATATGCGCTCATCAAAAAGCCCGTTCCGTTCGCTTCTTCCCGTTCTATAGTTTATCGTTTCCGCTTTTGTCACTTCCCCGCGCGACCATTCACGCATACGCTCGGGTGATGCGAGTTTAAGGACGATTGAATTAAAATTTTTTGTTTGAGTATTCATAATGCGTTTTTTAAGAATAGTATTACCGCTTCGCCCCCTCGTTTTCATCGCGAAGTTCAACATCAAGCGCAAGCGCGCGCAAATGATGCATAAGCACGTTAAATGATTCCGGCAAATTCGGCTGTTTTAATTCTTCTCCTTTTATAATAGAGTCAAATGTCGCCGCACGACCCAAAATATCATCCGACTTCACGGTAAGCATTTCCCGCAATGTATATGCCGCGCCATATCCCTCAAGCGCCCAGACTTCCATTTCTCCAAATCGTTGTCCGCCTCCCTGCGCTTTTCCGCCGAGCGGCTGTTGATGTATAAGAGAATACGGCCCGATGGAACGCATGTGTATCTTATCTTCAACCATATGGTGCAATTTCATAATATACATATATCCCAATGCGATTTTTTGCTGAAACGCCTCCCCCGTGCGCCCGTCAAACAATTCCACCTTTCCGCTTTCATCAAAGTTGGCTTTTTTGAGTTCTTCTTTAATTTCTTCCTCGGTCGCGCCCAAAAACGGCGGCGTAATCGCTTGATAGTTAAGCGTGTGCGCGGCAAGACCCAAATGAAGTTCCAAGATTTGTCCCAAATTCATACGAGACGGAACGCCGAGCGGCGTTAAAATAACATCCACCGGAGTGCCGTTCGCCAAATATGGCATTTCCTCAACGGGAAGAATTTTTGAAATAACACCCTTGTTTCCGTGCCGTCCCGCAAGCTTGTCTCCGACCGTTACCGTGCGCAATTG
>CAZKXD010000020.1:6859-7490 GCA_964556765.1 uncultured Candidatus Saccharibacteria bacterium
GAAAATTGAACGCAGGAGCCGTTCCTCAGGGGTCAGCTCGGCTTCTCCTTTGGGCGTAATTTTCCCGACCAAAATATCATTCGGGCCAACTTCCGCTCCAACCGTAATAATTCCGTCTTCATCAAGATTTTTGAGTTTTGCTTCTCCGACATTCGGAATATCGTGGGTCGTTATTTCCGGACCAAGTTTGGTATCGCGAACATTAACCTGAAACTCGTCCACATACAACGATGTAAATACGTGGTCGCGCACAAGCCGTTCTGAAATAATAATCGCGTCTTCATAATTTGAACCGCTCCACGACATAAACGCAACAAGCACATTCTGTCCAAGCGCGATTTCTCCGTTAACCGTTGAGGCGTTATCGGCAAGCGGAGTTCCTTTTTTAATTTTTTTCCCCAGTTCCACAATCGGGCGCTGTCGAAACGCGGTTACCTCGTTTGTTTTCACAAAATTTACGAGCCGATACTCTTTATCCTTTCCTTTTTTGTTTCGTATAAGAATTTTTTTGCCGTCCACGCCAACCACTTCTCCGTCTTCTTCGGCAGTCACCAACCGTCCGGAATCTTCCGCCGCCTTTCCTTCAATGCCTGTCGCGACAAGCGGAGATTGCGGAATAATGCACGGCACC
>CAZKXD010000020.1:7532-8796 GCA_964556765.1 uncultured Candidatus Saccharibacteria bacterium
ACAGAAAACGGCTGATTGGAAGCGACATCAATAAAATCAACATCCTTGATGCTCACCAAGCGAACCTGCCCTTCTTTTCCTCGCGCGCGCACTTCTATAAAATTTTCGGCAAAAACACCCTCTTCATCATACGGGCTTGCCGCGTGCGCGATGTTGTAATTTTCCTCCTCTATGGCGTTCAAATACGCGACTTCTTTCGTGACCACTCCGTTTTTTACTTTCAAATACGGCGTTTCAATTATTCCAAATTCATTTACCCGCGCGTACATTGAGAGACGCAAAATAAGTCCGATACTCTGACCCTCCGGCGTGTGAATGGGACATACGCGTCCGTAGTGAGATGGGTGCACGTCACGCACTTCAAAACCGGCTCGTTCACGCGTAAGCCCGCCGGGACCAAGCGCCGAGAGCGTCCGCAAGTGCTCAAGCTCATCAAGCGCGTTTTTTTGATTCATATATTGAGTCAGTTGGTGCGTATTGAAAAACTCTTTGATGCTTGTCTGAAGCGGACGCGGATTAATAAGCTGAACCGGCAAAGTTGTTTCCGGGTCAACCGTTGACATACGATCCTGTATATTTCGTTTCATCCGAGAAATGCCGACTCTGATGCGCTGTTCAAGCATCTCTCCCATAAACCGCACGCGGCGGACACCGAGGTGGTCTATGTCGTCTCCCAAAGCTCCCGGAGTGTGGTTGAGCGTAATAATGTGAGAAATGATAGCAACCAAATCATTCAAAGAAATCGTTCGGCGGTCCATCTCTTTCGCGCCCATATCCATAGCAAACATCTTATTAAAACGATATCGTCCGACAGGAGAGAGGTCATATCGTTCGGGTCCAAACAGCGCGTCAACAAATTCTTTTGCGTTTTCGGCAGACGCAAGCGTGCCATCACGAAGCCGTTTATAAATTTCAATATATGACTCATCAAGCGTGTGCGATGTGTCTTTTTCAAGCGATGCCTGAATATAGGGAGCGGCATTCGTATTGTGCGCAAATAAATTGCGCAACTCCGCATCCGTTTTAACGCCGCCGAATATCCGCAAAAGCGCCGTAACCGGTATTTTGCGCTTTTTATCAATACGCACATACAGCGCGCCGCCCGCTTCCGATTCAATTTCAATCCATGCCCCGCGGTCAGGGATAATTTTTGCCCCGTAATGCCTTTTCCCTCTAAAAATTTCTGAAGTAAAAAAAACACCAGCCGAACGAATCAACTGGGAAACCACCACCCTCTCAATGCCATTAATAATAAATGTCCCTC
>CAZKXD010000020.1:8806-11232 GCA_964556765.1 uncultured Candidatus Saccharibacteria bacterium
ATCCATGCCCCGCGGGAAGGAATGATTTTCGCGCCAAAATATTTTACTCCACGTGTTTCCTGTTCGTTGAAAAAAACTCCGAACGAGCGGGCAAGCTGTGATACGACAACGCGCTCGTTTCCGTTGATGATAAATGTTCCGTGCGGAGTCATAATCGGAAAATCAACAAGAAATATCTCCTGTTCTTTTTCCTTATTCAGTATCTTGTTTTTTAATTTCACAACGACGCGAAGCGGCGCCTGAAGCGTTAATTTATTTTCTTTCGCGTAAAATTCATCAAACTGCGGCTCGGAAAGCGCAAAGGAAACAAATTCCATATCAAATTTTTTTCCTGAATAATCGGAGATCGGCGAAAACTCTTTAAAGAGCATTTTTAAATCCTCCGTAACAAGCTTCTGATATGACAACAACTGCGGCTCCACCAAATCCGGCGGCACAAGAATCGGTTTTTTATATCGAGAAAAATATTTTTTTTGCATGCAAAATTTTTTAAATTAAGAAAAATATGGTTGCTCGTTTCACCCAATCTCTGTTTTTCTATACAAACTAAAAAACCTCCGTTCTCGCGGATTGTGTGTATAAAAGGAGACTTAGCGTAAGAGCATACGTTATATATCTGCTATTGTTTACCCAAAAACAATAGTTATTGTGCGGGGGGCGCTTATGCTCCCCAATTACCCAACGATTGCCGATAAAAACGCCCTATACTCAAATATAAGTATGTGAGTCTCTCGTAACTCAATCAAGTCAGTTATTAAGAGCCATTATAGCCGATATGATTTTCCTGTCAAGACCCCGCGCAATTTTGCTGTGGATTACTTTTTTCCCCGAGGGCGGGGTGAATTTGAGAAAACTTTTATATGAAACTTGATTTGAGTGCATTTTTATGAAAAAATTAGAAAACTATCCTTTGTGTTGTTTTTTTTATGCCCTCTTCCCCATATATTGAAAAACAGAAAGCACTCTATAAAACGCTAAAACCATGCTATTGCGAGGCAATACAATCACTGGTTTACTTTAATTCTGACGGCTTGAATCATCTATTATATGATAAACATCGTCCAAGAAATATAAAAGAAAAACACTACAGGGTCGCTCTTATAGATTATATTGTTGAAGTTATAACCAAAGCACAAAAATCAACACAAGAAACCTTTGCCCATCCGCCAAGTCAGCTATTTATACTAGAGTGGGTTGATGTTACAGACGTTAATGGGAAAAAACATAATGTAAAAGTTGTTTTAAGAAAAAATGGAAACGGTAATGTCCACTTTTGGAGCATAATGCAAAGAAAAAGCGGAAGGAAAACGAAAAACCCAAACTAGTTAGTTTGGGTTTATCGTTGTGCCTGCCTGCCAGCTTAAGAATTCATTAGCCGGGGAGGGGCTTTCACCCCGACAGGCACGCCTATAGTATACACCATACCATTAAAAATGTCAATATCTTAACGGTGTGAATACGATAAACGTGTCTACCGAGTATTATCTATATTAGATAGTTTAATTATACACATTTTAAAAGTTTTGGAAACAATAACCTGTGTAAAACTAAGTAATATACTGTATAAATATTAATGAAAAAACAAGTATTAACTAATCTCCTCAAACATGTACCAAAACACGAAGCAGCGAAGAAACCACTCCCCCTCAACCACCCCTTAGACTGCGCCTTTCTTTTTTGGATATCGCCATTTCTCTATTTTTTTATGGTCGCCGGAGAGAAGAACCTTGGGGACTGCGTATTTCTTTTTTTTAAAGATGACTGTCTCGGGGCGGGTGTAAACCTCTGAGGATACCGTACGAAGCTCTTCAAGAGATTCATATGTGCCGAGAACTCCTTTTATCTGCCGTGCAACCGCATCAACGACAAGCATCGCGGGCAATTCCCCTCCCGTTAAAATATATGGACCGACGGAAACTTTTTCGGCTTTTAAGATTTTCGCCACACGCTCATCTACTCCTTCATAGTGTCCGGCGATTAAAATAATGTCGGGGTATGCTTTAGATATTTTTTGGGCGTATGCGTTTGTAAATTGTTTTCCGTCTGCAACAAATAAAATAATTTTTGGCTTTTTGCCTTTAATTTTTGACTGTATGGAGCGAACCGCGCGCACTATGGGTTCCGCCTTTAATACCATCCCCGCTCCGCCGCCGTACGGCTTATCATCGGTCTTCCGATGTTTGTCCGTGGCAAAATCGCGAAGATTATAGATATTAATCCGTATCTTCTTTTTTTGCGCCGCCCGCTTGATAATTGACTGTTGAAAATAGGAAAAACTTTCCGGAAACAGCGTAATAATTTGGATCTTCATTTGTCCAATTGTATCATTTGCTTTCTTTTGTTCTTTAACCAAGTATTACACTTTATCTCCGATCGGAGATAAAGTGTAGTGTAATACTAACAGAGGTAATATTAAAAGACCTCCG
>CAZKXD010000021.1:0-634 GCA_964556765.1 uncultured Candidatus Saccharibacteria bacterium
AAAAGCCGTTCTAACAATCCGCGCTCAACGGTTGCAACAATAACCGAAATATATGATTATCTTCGCGTTCTTTACGCGCGCGCGGGCAAGCCGCATTGTCTCATCTGCGAAAGGGAAATAAAAAAACTTTCTCAAGAAGAAATAATGAACACAATTATGCAGACGGTGAAAGACGGCGAGATGGTCAAAAAAAATAAAAAAATACTCGGCGTTTCATACGATACTCTTAAAATAAAAATATATTCTCCCGTCGTCTTGGGGAGGAAGGGCGAATATTATCAATTATTATACGACCTTTTGGGAAAGGGGTATGAACACGTTAAGGTGGATGGTGTGACGAAGAAACTTAGAGAGCGCATCGTTCTTGATAAAAACAAAAAACACACGATAGACGTTTTGATAGACGAGATGTATGTAAGCGAATTTTCAGATGACGCGAAAAACGCGACCGAACGGCTTTCGGAAGCGGTTGAGCGCGCGCTTTTGGAGTCGGATGGCTTATTGCGCATTGAGTCACCGAACGGGGAAGAACGGCTCATATCGGCAAAGTTTATGTGCCCATATGACGGTTTTTCATTTCCTGAAATAGAACCGCGCCTTTTTTCTTTCAATTCTCCATACGGCGCATGCGAGG
>CAZKXD010000021.1:644-7994 GCA_964556765.1 uncultured Candidatus Saccharibacteria bacterium
TTTGGAAGCGAGCAGTGTCCCGTATGCCGCGGCGCGCGCCTTCGTCCCGAAGCGCTTCATATTTTTTTGGGAGGAAGTGGGAAAGAAAAAGGGCTTACTATCGCGGATTTGGTATCGCGCTCTATCAAAGATGCCCGTGAATTTTTTGAAATAATAGACCTAAGCAAAAAAGAAAAAGAAATTTCTCAAGTGGCGATCAGAGAAATTGAAAACCGGCTTCAGTTTATGATTGATGTGGGAATAGATTATTTGACGCTGGATCGTCGGGCGCACACGCTCTCCGGCGGCGAAGCGCAAAGGATACGCCTCGCTTCACAGCTGGGCTCCGGACTTGTCGGGGCTTTGTATGTGCTTGATGAGCCGACCATCGGGCTTCATCAGAAAGACAACGACCGATTGATTAAAACATTACAGCAGCTTCGCGATGCGGGAAACACCATTATCGTGGTTGAGCATGACGAAGATACTATTTTTGCGTCCGATTATATCGTGGATATCGGACCCAAAGCGGGAGTGCACGGCGGAGAAATTGTCGTTGCCGGCGATTTGGAAAAATTGCTTACCGCAAAAAATCCTCCCGCGGGCGGAAAATCCCTTACGCTTGCGTATTTGCGGGGAGAGAAAAAAATAGAAATTCCTCATACGCGGCGAGTGAGCAACAAAGGCGCGCTTGTTATACGCGGAGCAAAAAAATGGAACATCAATAATGTGGATGTTACCCTCCCGCTCGGCAGGTTCACGGTAATCACGGGCGTTTCCGGTTCGGGAAAATCAACATTTTTATATGATATTTTGTATGAAAATCTTCAGGCTCGGTTTGACCGCCGATATAGAAGCGCCGAGATGTTTAATTGCGCTTCATTTACGGGAACCGAGTATCTGCACCGCGCAATTTTAATTGACCAGTCTCCGATTGGCCGCACGCCACGCTCAAACCCAGCGACATACACGGGCGCGTTTACGTTTATTCGCGATTTGTTTGCTTCCACGAATGAGGCGCGCGCGCGCGGATGGAAATCGGGGAGATTTTCATTTAACGTGAAAGGGGGGCGGTGTGAAGCGTGTCAGGGGAACGGTACGATTGCGGTTGAGATGCATTTTTTACCAACGGTATACGTACAGTGCGACGTATGCAACGGAAAGCGATTTACAAAAGAGGCGCTTGAAATACGATATAAGAAAAAAAACATCTATGACGTGCTTCGTATGACGATTGAGGAAGCGCTCTCGTTTTTTGAAGATATTCCGGCAATTTATGATCGTCTAAAAACACTTAATGAAGTGGGACTCGGGTATTTGGAACTCGGACAATCGGCAACGACGCTCTCCGGCGGCGAAGCGCAACGGGTAAAGATATCGTCTGAATTATATCGGCCGCATATGCAAAAAACCATATACCTTTTGGATGAACCCACGGTGGGGCTTCACTATGAAGATGTAAAAAAACTGATTGAAATTTTGAATCGCTTGGTGATTGCGGGGAATACGGTGGCGGTTATTGAACACAATATGGATGTTATTAAAAGCGCTGATTATGTAATTGATATTGGACCCGAAGGCGGAGAAAAGGGTGGAAAAATTGTGGCGAAAGGAACGCCGGAGGAAATTGCGCGGAATAAATATTCGGTGACGGGAAAATATTTGAAACGCGTTTTGTAACGCATTCAGAACGGTGAAAAAAGCGTGTATATAAAGAAGGAAAAAAAGAAGGCGGAAGCCGAAGCTTCCGCCGAGTTTGTTCCGCTCACGCGGGGGGGTGCGTGGCGGTAGTTACAGGATATACTATCTAATGTACTATGTCAAGTCTGTTAAAAAAAATCAAAACAGCGCCCGATGCGCCCGGGGTATATTTTTTCCTCGGACGCAATAAAAAAATTTTATATATTGGAAAGGCAACATCTATTCGTGACCGGATGCGAAGCTATTTTAATACGCATATTTCAGAGTCTCGCGGCCCTTTAATACAACAAATGCTCTCAAGGGCGATTTCTGTTAATTATGTACGGACAGACTCGGTTCTTGAGGCGCTTATTCTTGAAGCGCGATTGATAAAAAAACATCAACCGCCATTTAATACTAAAGAAAAAAGCGACAAAAGTTTCAACTATGTTGTCATCACAAATGAAGATTTTCCCCGCATTATCATTGTTCGTGGTCGTAATCTAAAAGCTAATGAAGCTAAGAAGCTACAAGCTCAATATGGCCCCTTTCCGCACGGAAGCGTCCTCACGGACGCACTGAAAATCATCCGTAAAATTTTTCCATTCCGCGATTCGTGTATTCCATTTACGCGAAATACATGCGCGGAAGAATTGCAGAATATACGCAGAACGTCGCAGAATCTAAAAATTTCTATTCCGCGTAAGTCTGCGTGGAGTCCGCGCTTGTCTGTGCCGAAGCCCTGCTTCGGACGGCAAATTGGGCTGTGCCCGGGCGTATGCACGGGGGAAATTACGCAAACGGAATATAAAAAAACAATTCGTAATATACGGCTTTTATTTGAAGGAAAGAAAAAAATCTTGATGAGAACATTAACCGCGGAAATGAATGCGGCTGCGAGAAAAAAAGAATTTGAGAAAGCGGGGGAGATAAAAAAGACGTTGCGTGCTCTCAAACACATTCAGGACATTTCTCTCATCAAACAAGAAGGTTTTCCGCGTAATTCCGCGCTTGGTGTGCGCACGTCTGCGCCCCGCGTGCGAGTGGAAGCGTATGACGTTGCGCATCTCTCGGGAACAAATTCTGTCGGGGTTATGACAGTGGTGGAAGATGGCGAAGCGCAAAAAAAAGAATATAGAAAGTTTATTATACGCAACGAGAAAAAAGGAAGCGATACGGACGCGCTCGCGGAAATTATTGAACGGCGGCTGGCGCATACCGATTGGCAGCTTCCGCGGCTCATCGTGGTAGATGGCGGGAAAGCACAGATGAATGTGGTGCGAACTATTTTTAAAAAATATGAAATACAAATTCCTATTGTTGGTGTGGTAAAAAATGAACATCACCGGCCAAAAAGAATTTTAGGAGACAGGAATCTCATCTATGCGTATGAAAAAGAAATCTTGCTTGCGAACAGCGAGGCGCATCGTTTTGCGCTTTCTTTTCATCGAAAAAAAAGAATGCTTCACGGTGGCGCGTAAAATCTTGACTTTTATATCTATATATAGTATATAGAAATCTAGAACAATAAAGGCGGAGAAGGGAGAAATAATATGGACGGAACGTTTCTGGAAGGATTTCCCGCGTGTATAACGGTAAAAGTGGGGTCGCAAACGGGAAGAAAAAAGGAACAAGCGTCGGTCGGGGAAATGCTGGAAATCCTTTTTCGCGGATGTGTGGAAGCGCTTGTTTCTCTTGGAAACGCCGCGCAATTTGTAAAGGAAATTGCAATTGAGTTTCCGCCGTCTGACGGCACCGCGTATATATGGCCGACAGTCACCATTGTTTCGCACATCCCCAAAGAATTTGTTGTTTCGTCCGAAGTATTAGATACGGTCCACATAAAATTTGAATCTTTCCTCCATAGGCCGCGGTACGAGAATGCGGCGTTCGGAACTCTTTCCGGTGATGATATTGCGGAAAGGATCGCCGTTTTAATTAAAGCGAATTTGCTCGCGCGAGTAAATTCGCTTCGGAGCGTGTCCGAGAAGATAGAGGAGGCGGCGTCGTTATCATAAAATCCTAAGCGGAGCAGTAAAAAACCTTGAGAATTTTCTCAAGGTTTTTAAATTTTACCGCGAATTGTTTTTTTCCAATGTGAATCGCGCCTTAAAATGACGCAACGACAATTCTCTTCCCGACACGGGAATTGCTTTTGGAATATCGTGACGTCTCCCATATAGCTCGCGCACACAATCGGCAACATATTTTAAATCAGTCATCTCATATTTCATTCGTGGTACTGCGCACCGAACGAGATTTCTGCCGGTAAATGAATCTCTTTTTGTAAATTTGTTCCATTTTCCAAACGCGAATGCGCCAAGTTCGCATAAGCGTACGCCCCTAAGAAGCAAAAGTCCCGTCAGCGCGATGCCGCCGAAATCTTCCGGTCGCATTGCCGTACCTTCAAAAAATGTGTCCACGTCAATATATACCGCGTGTCCCCCGAATGGTTCAAGTACCGGTATGCCGAGCCCACTCATATATGAGCCGAATGCGCGTATTTGGTCTATGCGGGACGCAAGATATTGTTCATTTACGACGCGTTCCAGCCCTGCGGTAATTGACGCAATATCCCAGAGCGTCATACCGCCCTGTTTGTCATTGCCTTCCGTTAAAAACTGGTGGTCTCGCAAAGCATCCAATATGTGAGGATATGCGCGAGTGAAAAACGATTTTTTCCGTATCACAAGCGCGCCGCCCATATGCGATAGGCCGTCTTTTTTAAACGAAATCGTAAAGCCGTCACACAGCGCAAAGATTTCATGCGCTATTTCCACGATTGTTTTGTTTTTGTATGCGGGCTCGTGTTGCTTAATAAACCAAGCGTTTTCAGCGAAGCGGCATGCATCAATAAACAACGGTTTTTTATATCTATCGCATAGTGCGCGCGCATCTCGCATATTCTCAAGAGACACCGGTCGGCCGCCCTCTCTGTTGTTGGTTATCGTCATATATACCATTGGGATTTCTTTGTTGTACAGCGTACACTGTTCCTGTAATGCTTCAATGTCCATATTGCCGCGAAATTGCGGATTTTTTTGCATTGTATAATCTTTACTGCCGGTCGGTATGTTGATTGCCAACATTTGTTCCGCTTCTATGTTTGCCTGCGTAGTGTCAAAGTGGCCATTTGAAGGAATCATTGCTCCCGGAGGAATTTGTTTTCTCAATTGAGAAAACAACGCGTGTTCCGCCGTTCTTCCTTGGTGAAACAAAAAAATTTCACACTCGTGTCTATTGATGCCGAACGTTTTTTCCATTGCCTCAACGAGCGGCTCATATGCGGGCGGTGTGCCATATGCTTCTTTGCCAAGAAATGAAATCATACGCGCGAGCTGTTCCGCGGTGAGTGTCGTCGTGCCGGAATCAGATAAAAGGTCAACAAGCACTGCGTTTGCCGGAAAATGGAATACATTGAATCCCGCCGTCTCTGCCAAAAATAAACGCGCCGATATATCCGATGGCGTTTCTTGAGTTATGTTTAGTGTAGGATGAAATGCGGTTACCGCGTTTATGTAGGGGCGCGGCAAATGGCGTGTGTCAAAATCGCATAAGGCGACCAACTCTTTGGTGTCCATCTTTTTTCCCGTCTTACCTGTCTAGACAACAGGTTATAATAATCGCCATTCGTTGTCCAATTACACAATTATCGGCTTCACTTCCGCATCGTTTGAAATTATAATAAAGGTATGAGCAGAATTACCGTAGGAGTATTGCGTGGCGGGCCATCAAGCGAATATGATGTGTCTCTAAAAACCGGCGCGGCGGTTTTAAAAAATCTTTCGCGCGACTATAAAGGAATAGATATTTTGGTAGACAAAAGGGGATTGTGGCACGCGAACGGACTGCCGTTTCCTCCGGAAAAACTTTCTCACCGCGTTGATGTGATTTTTAACGCGCTTCACGGATATTATGGAGAGGACGGGAAAGTGCAAAAAATGCTTGAACATTTCAGCGTTCCGTATACGGGCTCTAACGCGTTCTCATCAGCTATCGGAATCAACAAAGCGCTTGCCAAAAAATATTTTGCGCGAAGCGGGCTTATGACGTCCGCGCACACGCGGATTCGCGCGGCGGAATATGCGCCGGAGAAAGTTCGCCGCGTGTTTCGGGAAATACCGTTGCCGTGGATTATCAAACCCGTCGGCGGAGGTTCATCGGTTGGTATTTCCATTGCGCGCACATTTAAAGAATTATCCGAATGCATAGAGCGGGCGTTTCAATATGATTCAACTATTCTCGTAGAAGAATACATTGATGGACGTGAAGCCACCTGCGGAGTGATTGATGATTTCCGCGGCGTAGCGCACTACGCGCTTCCGCCTATTGAAATTATTCCTCCGAATAAACGAGACAAACAAGCGTTTTTTGATTATACGGCAAAATATGGGGGCGCGACGCGTGAAATATGCCCGAGCAATTTTTCAAAAACCCGGAAAGAAGAAATTATGCGTATGGCTATTGCGGCTCACCGAGCAATCGGCGCTCGCCACTATTCTCGTTCTGATTTTATCGTATCGCCGCGTGGAATATATATTCTTGAAATAAACACATTGCCGGGTTTAACGGAAGAATCATTACTGCCTAAGGCGTGTACCGCGGTAGGGTGTTCTTTCTCCGATTTTTTAAATCACCTGCTTTCTCTTGCGCTTGATGGTAAATAGGTTATAATTTTTTGTGCGTTCGTTATTGAAAAAGGGGATTCGTAATAGCTTGGACTTGTCCCACGTAAAGGGCTCTTAGCCCCGCACTTAGATAAGTCCAAGTGAGGGGCCCTTAGCTCATCTGGTAGAGCGCCTTCCACCGTCGCTTAAGCTTTGGCGGACAGGCATTTGTCCCGAAAAATAACGAGCGACGCGAGTATGTTTTTTGAGATCCCGCAATCAAGGAGTATTATTGAAAATTCGAACGAGCATTTTGGTGGGCCCGTAGCTTAGTTGGTAGAGCGCCTCATTTGCAATGAGGAGGTCAGCGGTTCGAATCCGCTCGGGTCCACCAAAATGCTTGTGTGTCTCGCTCGTTATTCACGGGATCGCGAAAAGCATAGTCGTTCACACTCCTTGCTTTTCATGACAATGAGGAGGTAAGCGGTTCGAGTCCGCTAGGGTCCACAACGTGTTTCGTCTAGTGTTCATAAAGGTTGTTTTTTGTTACCATACTGGTATTCGAACTTATGAACGTGAATTTGCATATTCTGAAAGCAAGCGGTCGCCTTAACTCTCTTGAACAAGAAATACGGAGAGGTTTCGACGTCGTACTTGCAAAAATTGAGAACAAGCTAAAGCTCCCTGATGTAGATGTAATTGTTGTGGATAATCCTGACGCAGCGATTCCTGAAACTGGTGTTGGGGGTTTTGCGCCAACGGCTCACCTACTTTATATAAACATCGACCCAAATTTTTCTGACTTGAGGAACAAAGTGGAGGAAGAAATAAAGAGTACACTAGCACACGAGCTTCACCACTGCGCACGATGGCAAGCCGTCGGTTACGGAAAAACACTTCTTGAGGCGGCGGTATCGGAAGGATTAGCTGACCATTTTGACCTGGAGATAAACGGAGGAAAGCCGAAACCATGGAGTATAGCTGTTCAGGGGGAAGAATTAGAAAAACTGAAGGAAAAAGCCAAGGCAGATTTTCACAATGAAAATTACAATCACTCAGCTTGGTTTTTTGGATCCGATAAAAT
>CAZKXD010000021.1:8077-8497 GCA_964556765.1 uncultured Candidatus Saccharibacteria bacterium
CTCTTTGGGTTTTCAGTTAGTAAAGAATTATCTGCAGAAAATAGGTAGGTCGGCAGCAGAACTTGTAGGCGAAGACGCAAAGGAATTTGTTTAGGCAAAAGCAGCCATTTCAGCTTATAACTCGGACCACAGCTTCAGTTCTGCTACTAAAGAGTTCCAACTAAACCCAACGTAGTCCACTCGATTCGCTTCGCTCACTCGTGGCAAGCTACCTAATTTGACGCGTGGCGGAAAAGGTTCCTGACACCTTTTCATGCGAGGCGCGCATCATTCGAGCGTACGCATTAGTCCAAAGCTTCCACGCGCTCCGCGCGTGCCTCATTCGGACTTACTTCCAGCAAAATCCTGACTGACATCTCACGCGCGGAGCGCGTGGTGGCTCTAACCAAAATCGTATGCTCGGACAATTGCCCCGCCACC
>CAZKXD010000021.1:8540-10910 GCA_964556765.1 uncultured Candidatus Saccharibacteria bacterium
GCGTGGGGCAAATGCAACACGAGCGCGGCGGAAGGGGGTCAAAGGGGGAATTCCGCCGTGCCTACATTCTGATTTTCTTTTTGAGACGGGTTGCCTTACGTAAATCAACCTTTTCTCCGCTTTTGATTGATGTGCCTACAATTGCTCCGTTGGCGAAAGAAAACTCCTCCCTTATATTTTTTTCATTTACTCCTGCGCCGACAAAAATTGAAAAAAGGGGGAACTTTTTTCTCACTTCTTTTACTTTTTCTATCGGCGTTTCCACCCCTGTTGCTTCGCCGGTAATGATTAGACCGTCTGACCCGTGTCGTATTGCGAGCTTTGCCGACGTAGCAAGCTGACGAGGCCTTATCATCGTTTTGTACTTGACTTGTATATCTGTGAGCAAAAGCAGTTCGGGATAAATTTTATTTTTGTATGCGATAATTTTTGTCGGCGCGGGATTTATGTCACCCCATTTAGAATTAACGTGATCAACGAATACATCGAGTCGCGTGAATTTTGCCCCAACCGCTTTGGCTATCGCAAACGAGGCTCGCCAGTCGTTCAGCATCATTTGCACCCCGATTGGGATTTTAGCCTTTTTGCAGATTTCATTGGCAACGATAGAAAAACTAGCGATTTGGGATTCGTTTGCGAATTCGGTATGCGGTTTGTCGTTATCATTTTCTATTAGTGCGCCGTCGAACCCCGCTTTTTCCAATGCGGAAAGGTCAGCCAAAGCTTTTGCAATTGTTTTTTCTATACCTAAAAATCCCTTGATTGAAAGCAAGGGTGGCAGATGAACCATCCCAATAAGGATGTTATTTTTCTTACCAAATATTTTTTTAATGTTTGTCATAGAATGAAAAGGCGGGGGACTACCGCGTATGATAGCCCCGCGCCAGTTAGAAGTCATGCCCAACACAAGTGTCTCGGCCAATTCGACAAGAATTCGTTTTTCTTTGACCATTCGGGAGATGTATGACCAAGAACTCCTGTAAATTCGCCGCACCGAGCTTTTTGAGAGAGGAGCAACAATGCTTCTGCCGTTTCCCGCGTGGAAACATAAGACGCGACACGTGCATCACGAACGCCGCGCATGGCCGCCTTTCCGAACCTGATTGAGAGCGGGTCGGACGAGCGTAACACCGCTTTTACCTTTCCGTTTATCTCAACCAACTCTGATGGTCTCGCGCACATGTGCGGGAAGCCGCATTCAAGCGAGTCGTTTAGGATTTCTCCTTCTGCCATTGATACCCCACATTCGTTGATAAGGCCACGAATGAACGGATTTTTGGAGAAGAAGAAAAGCGGCTGAAAAGCCATTCCCAACTTGTGCAGTTCGAGCACTATTGTTCCATAACATCCCGAGTCAACGAACGTGAAGTTTTCCGAGCATCCGCACTGGCTCAGATATCGCTTGAGGAGCGGGTGTTGTTTGTTTCGACCGTCTCCTGATAGTTCGTCGGCGACTCCGCAGATTAGGCGGTTGAGGTAAAGCTGTTTCCAGCTCTTTGTCGAAGAGAGCGCCGCGAGTGGTTTCGCGTCGCGCAGGATAATCGCGATTGTCCCGCGTGCGTTTTGTTCCACCCACACGCTCCATGCGTACATAAGCGGCGCCCATTTTGCCCCTAGTCCGTAGAAAAACTGTGTTGCAGTTTTTACACAACCGTGAGACTGCGAGTGTAAACTGCCGACGAATTCCTGCGCCAGTTCGTCGCCGAGCTCTTTTGAGAGAGTTCCGCGATATTCCTGCCAGCCGTTGTCCATTGGTTCTGCTCCTTTCTTTTGTGAAGGGTTGTGAAAGAGCAAAGCGACCCCGTTTGAGGCCGCTTTGGAAAGTTCGTATTTTGGAGAAAATTACAAACACTCGAAAACAGCCTCAAAAAAGCTACTTCGACGACGGTTCTGCGTGTTTACAATTTTATATTGCATTTATGTAAGTTAGCACAACCCTTCACGAAACGCAAGGGGTGGAACGGCGGAATTTCCCCCTCCGCGTCGTCCGTAGCGTTGGAACTTCCGCCGCTTGACTCGTTAGAGGCGGGGCCAAGCAAAGCGAGCGACGGGGCGTTTATTTCTCTGCCTTCTGTTGGAAATAAATCCGAACTTTTTGGTATAATGACCACCATAAGATACTCTCAGAATTTTTGAGATACATATGGAAAAACTTTTCATTAAAAATCGCAAAGGAGAAAAAATTGCCGGCTACAAAATCAGAAACCATACATTGAAAAAATCGTAGATTTTTGCTATGCTTGTTTTGTGAGCAAAGAAAGTAATGGCTCATATTTCTATACTATCAAAAGTAGCATACTATGGCAACTATATCACAAAACATAAAGAGAGTGCGAGCAAAACAAGGATTAACGCAGGACGACTTGGCGA
>CAZKXD010000022.1:0-717 GCA_964556765.1 uncultured Candidatus Saccharibacteria bacterium
GTTCTCAAGAACTTTAGAACTTCGTGATGCGCTTCGCGATGAACATTAATCCGTGTTAATTCGCGCGCGGCAAAAAATTACAAAAAAACCATGCAAGAAACCACGCAAAAAACATGCAAAAACCGACAAGGCTTTATTTTTTACTCGCCGCTTTTATAAACTCGGTAAACAACGGGTGCGGAGAAAGCGGCCGCGCGCGAAACTCCGGATGAAACTGCGTTCCGACAAAAAACGGGTGCACCCTGCGCGGCAATTCCGCTATTTCCATAAGCAGTCCGTCGGGGGAAACCCCCGAGAAAACCATTCCCGCCCCTTCAAGTTGCGCAACAAATTCCGGATTCACTTCGTAGCGATGGCGATGACGCTCGTGTGCCGTTTCGTGTCCGTACGCGCTTCGCGCGATAGTCCCCTTTTTGAGTAACGCGACGTATTCTCCAAGACGCATCGTGCCGCCGTATTGTTCCCGCGCAAGAAGTTTTTTTTGGTCCGGCAGTATGTCAATAACCGGATGTGGCGTCTCCGAAAAAACTTCAGTGGTATGCGCGTGTTTTAATCCGAGCACATGTTGCGCGTATTCCACAACCGCAAGTTGCATACCGTAGCACAGGCCGAAATATGGAATTTTCTTTTCCCGAACATATTTAATAACTTTTATTTTCCCCGGCACGCCGCGAGAACCAAATCCGCCGGGCACCACCACGCCGCCGAACGAATCAA
>CAZKXD010000022.1:770-8418 GCA_964556765.1 uncultured Candidatus Saccharibacteria bacterium
CGGTTTTCTTCCCAGCGTATACGAAGAAATTTTGAGCGCTTCTATTACCGAGAGATATGAATCCGCAAGAATAAAATCGCCGGTGTCAAAATATTTCCCGATAAGCGCGATGCGCACGGGGTCTCGCGCCACGCGGGTTTTTGAAACAAAGCGTTTCCACTGCGACATATGATTGGTTCGCTTTGGTTTGCCGAGCTTCAGCTTATCCGAAATCATATCCCCGATTTTGTCTTTTTCAAAATTAATCAGAACTTCATAAATGCTCTCAACGTCGGGAGCGGATATAACATGTTCCGGCCGCACGTTGCACGAAACCGCAATCTTGTCCTTGCGCCGCTTATCAAGCGCCACCTCGCTGCGCGCGATAAGGATATCAGGCTGAACGCCATATGAATTCAGCTGACGAACCGCGTTTTGCGTCGGGCGTGTTTTCATTTCTCCGATCGTTTTTGGTATGGGGAGATAGGTAACCAGCACAAAAAGCACATCATCCGGATTTTCCACTTTCAAAACGCGCGCGGCTTCAATGAACATAATGTTTTGATAGTCGCCCACCGTGCCGCCTATTTCAACCACCGATACGTCGGCGCCATTCAGGTCGGCGCTTCGTTTGAAACGGCGAATGATTTCATCGCGCACATGTGGAATCGCCTCAACGCATTTTCCCTTATATCCGAGGTTGCGCTCGCGGTCAATAACGCTTTTGTACACCATACCGCTCGTAATGTAAAAATCATTATTGAGGTCTTTGCCGAGAAATCGTTCATAATTTCCCATATCCTGATCGCACTCCATACCGCTTTTCAAAACAAACACCTCTCCGTGCTCGGTCGGATTCATTGTGCCGGCATCCACGTTTAAATACGGGTCTGCTTTAATCGCATTCACCGAAAGACCGCGCGCTTCCAAAATTTTTGCGATAGAAGAAACCGCGATACCTTTCCCGACGCCCGACATAACACCTCCGATAACGAAGATATATTTGCGGTTTCTTGTTGACATGCCAAAAATAATTTAAAAACTAAAAATGAAAAGTTGAAAACAACAATACAAAATTTGATATTTTACACTTTTCGCTTTACGTTTTGCATTTAATTTGTTTTGCGCTTTGCGCTTTACCTTTTGCGTTTACTTAATATTGCTTATAATACGCGCCGCTTAAATAGCGCCGTACCGCGATATAGCTTGAAAGCACTCCCAGTATAATTCCCGAAACGGTGATGATAATAAAAATTTGTCCAAAATTTTCTATGTAGTAATCAAACACGTTGATGCCGCCGAAAAATCGCTCGGTCGCCCCGCCCATCCACGCGGTTACCGGATAAAAAACGATAAGCGCCACAACCGCGGAAAAGATTCCGTAGAGAAAACCCTCTACCATAAACGGGCCGCGAATAAAACGATTTTCCGCTCCCACCAGACGCATAACGCTTATTTCTTCGCGTGATGTATAAATGGCAAGCCGTACGGTATTAAATACGATAACCACCGATATCACCGCCATAACGATAATAATCGCGATGCCCAGCGTTTCAGCGCCGTCAATAACTTTGCCGAGCCGGTCTATCGCCGCCTTATTTTGATTATAATTGAGAGAGTCAATGATGGACGTGCCGCCGTCGTTTTCTATGCCGATGTTTTCAAGAAATCGCGCGATTGATTCATATTGAGATGTTTCTTTCGCTCGTATGTTTATGCTCGCCCCAAACGGATTTTCCGCAAGCTCATCCAGCGCTTGCAGTGTTTCAAAATCATTTTCATGCGCCGCGCGAAATTCTTCCAACACTTGTTCGCGTGAAGTATATTCCGTCCCCGCCACCTCCGCGATAGATTCCAACCGCCCCTTCAGCGAGAGTATTTCTTCCTCTGCCGCCGAAGCGGTAAAGTACACATTGATATCAACTTTGTTGCGAAGTTCGCCAAGCGCAAAATTCAATACGGCGCTGAAAAAAATCAGTGAGCCGATAAGAAAGAGCGTAATGGTAATGACCAAAATTGACGCCAAAGAAACAAATCCGTTTCTCCAGAAATCAATAAACCCCGCTCTGATAATTCGTTTTATGTTAATCCACATCATAATGCGTATCTTCCCGATTTATCATCACGAATAATTTTCCCTTTGTCCATCGTAATGGCTCGTTTGCGCAAAGACCCGATGACGTCTTTATTGTGAGTCGTAAGCAATACCGTCGTCCCTATCTGGTTAATCCTGTTCAAAATTTCAATGATTTCGCGCGTGTTGATAGGGTCGAGATTCCCCGTCGGCTCGTCTGCAATGATAACATCCGGCTGATTGATGATTGCCCGCGCAATCGCAATGCGCTGTTTTTCTCCGCCGGAAAGCTCGTTGGGAAAATTCCACATTTTATTTCCCAAATCCACCAAATCAAGCACGTGTGGCACATCAGACGCAATTTCTTCGTCCGTGCGCCCCGCGACCTCCATCGCAAACGCGATATTTTCGTATGCCGTTTTGTGCGGTAACAGCCGAAAATCCTGAAACACGACTCCGATTCTTCTGCGAAATGACGGGATGTGCTTGTGTGAAAGCGTGTGAATGTTCGTTGATTCAAAAAAGACAGTTCCCTCAGTCGGAAATTCTTCCGCCAAAAGCATTTTTAGAAGCGTTGTTTTTCCCGCTCCCGACTGACCGACAATGGAAACAAACTCCCCCGGCTCAATGGAAAGGGTTACGTTATCAAGCGCGACGGAATTGTCCGCGTAAATTTTAGAAACTTTGTCGTAGTGAATCATATATATGAGATACCAATATACGAATTGTACTAATGATACAAATAATACTAATACAATACATTCGTATATTTGTATCTTTTATAGATTTTTTTCTGCTTCAATAAATTCATCCAGTCGTCCTTCTAATAATACCGCATTTGTGTCCCTTACCTCAACCCCGCTTCGGTGGTCTTTCACCATTTTATACGGATGAAGCACATAGGAGCGAATCTGGTTTCCCCATTCCGCTTCGGTCGTTTTTGAAACATGGTGCCCCGCTTCTTCCGCGTTCCGTTCTTTTTCTTCGCGAACTAAAAGTTTTCCTTTTAAAATTTCCATCGCTTTTTCACGATTGCTTTCCTGACTCCGCTCGCCATCCACGTGGACGGCGATATTGGTCGGTATGTGGAGAATGCGCACCGCCGTTTCGCGCTTGTTTACATTTTGTCCGCCCGGACCGCTTGAGCGGGCAAACTCCACCTTTATATCCGCCGGCGCGATATCAATTTCTTTTTTTTCTATCTTGGGAATAACTTCAACCATTGAAAAAGAAGTGTGCCGAAGTTTCTTTGCGGAAAACGGCGAAATGCGCACCAGACGATGCACGCCTGATTCGTTTTTGAGCGTTCCATATGCGCTTTTTCCCGTTATTTCCACCGTGATATTGCGATATCCATTGTGGTCATTTTCATTTTTATGGAGAACGCGCACTTCCCATCCGCGCCGTTCAATATATTTCATATACATATCATAGAGCATCCGCGAAAAATCCTCCGCGTCATCTCCTCCGGCGCCCGAAAAAATGGTGACAATCGCATTTCCCGCATCATATTTATTCGCTCCCGCGGCTTTTGCTTTGAGGTCGTTCAACTCCCGCACCATTTCCCGCGCGCGCTCTTTGTTGCTCCAAAAATCCGTAGTTGCCATTTCCTCCTCAATCGCGGCAATCCGCGCAGAAATACCCTCTTTGTTTTCGTTCATGAAAAGAAGTATATCAGAAAACGCTGAATAAAAAAGCCGGAAAAATATTTCCGGCATATGGCATATGGTACTATGCAGTTCTCGCGGCGTATGAGAAATAACACGCGCAATTAAGAAATGAAGCGCCGATAGTTTTCCACCTCTCTTTTGAGGTCATCATCGCTAAATCGTTTCCGTTCCAAAGACCTCCACCCAAAATCGCCACCGCTCATCCACGGACACACCGAGCGAACGGCAACAAAGTGAGGCTCCGAAAGATTACCCGTTGCGGGAGATCGCCGTGAATACCAAATAATCTGAGCATTATGAATCTTTTTTTCCAGATCTCTTGCTTTCTCACATTCCAAGTCTATGAAATCATCATGCTTCAAATCTTCAAGCTCAATTTGAAATGCGCGCATAACGTGACCGTGGCAGACAATAACAACCCTCTTGTCAGAACATTCTCGCGCCAAGTGTTCAAGAATAGTCGCCTTTATGCGCATACAGAGCATCGCGATAGATTCTCCGCCGCCCGCGGGATATGCAAGAAACGGGTCAATATGACATTGCTTCTGTTCAAGCGCGAAGTGCTCGTTTATTTCATCGGCGGAAAGGTTGTCCGCGAGCGCCTTATCACGCTCTCTCAAATGAAATTCAACCCGCCACCGCGCCCACGGAAGAGCGAGTTGAACGGCGGTTTCTTTCGCGCGAATATAATCTGACACATAAAATCGGTCAAAGGGCTGGGGAAAATTCTCTCTAATCCAGACGCCGGCGACTCTTGCTTGTTCTACCCCTCTTGAGGTAAGCCGAAACGAGCGACTGTGTTGAGCGCGAAATTCCGGAGTAAAAAGTGAATTATCTCCGTTGCGACTTGCTTTGCTCGCCACATTCAATTCAGATTCACCGTGTCGTACAAGCACCAAGTCAACCGGCAGCGGCATATTCCGGAATCTCCTGTACATTGTCTAAGTCTATTGAAACAAAAAAAATAAATATGTCAAAGGCGCGAGAATCCTCACAAACAATGTCGCGAACCGGGCGGCGGTGCGCAGGATGATTTTGATTCTTGAGCCGATGGTCGGGATTGAACCGACAACCTGCGGTTTACGATACCGCTGCTCTACCAATTGAGCTACATCGGCTTATGAAACCTAAAAAATAGACTACCGAGCCCTGATGTCCGCGATGGCATCAAAACTCACTGTATCAAAAATTTATTATCAACGGAAGAACACTCCGTGAATACGAGTCATCGTGAGGAAATGTGGTGTTTTTTATTACCTTCTTTTGAGAGAACTATTTGCCAGACCTGCACACGACGGGCACGAAACGCTCCTGCAAACGAAAGCAAATAGTACTTCCACATACGGTAGAACCTGCCGTCATACGAACTCTTGAGCGCATCCCAGCCGGCATCAAATCTTTTAAACCACTCAAGCAGTGTCTTTTCATAATCCGTCCCCAAATTGTGCCAGTCTTCCATAACAAAAATTCCTTCTATGGCAGCCCCTATTTGTTTAATTGAGGGAAGCATACCGTTCGGAAATATATATTTTTCCGACCACGCATTGTTGCTGAAAACAGATTTGTTACCGCCAATGGTGTGCAACAGAAAGTATCCATCATCGCGAAGTAGTGAATGAACTTTTCGCATATAATCTCTATAATTTTTGTACCCCACATGTTCAAACATTCCGATTGAAACTATGTGGTCAAAAGTATCGGTAAGCGTATGATAATCCTGCACCTTAGTTTCTATCGGATAGCTTTTATACGTAGCATTAGCATAACGTGCCTGTTCTTTTGAAACCGTTACGCCAACACCGTTGACTCCATATTTTTCTGCGGCAAATCCGAGAAAACTCCCCCACCCCGACCCTATATCAAGAATTTTATCTCCTTTTTTAAGACCTACTTTACGGCACACAAGGTCCAACTTCGCTTCCTGCGCTTCATCCAAGTTTTTAGCGTCATTCCAATACGCACAAGAATACGCAAGCCGCTTATCCAACATAATGCGGTACAAGTCGTTTCCAATGTCATAATGCTTCTCGCCAACCTCAAACGCTTTCCATTTCTGGTAGTTGGTGAGCTTACCCTTTACATAATTCCACACTAAACTCAGGTCAATGGGGATTTCTTTTTGCAACCCATTTCTTAAAATTCTGTTAATCAATTCAGGAATATCCCCGCAGTCCCACCAGCCATCCATATATGACTCGCCGAGACCGAGTGAACCGTACGAAAGAACTCTCCCATAAAATTTCGTATTGTGCACTTGAATATCCCACGGCCGGTTACCGTTAACTTCAATATCGGCCTTTTTCAGACCCTTTTTTACAAATTGTTCGGCAGAAAAAATCATTTTATTTGGTGTAGAGAAAGTCTCTGGTCATTGGATACGTTTTTGTTTTTCCTTTACTAAATACAATCTGGAAGAGCCCTATGCTGTTGCCCTCATTAAGAAAAAACCCTGAACACCCATAGAGATAAAAACGCCATAGTCTGCGAAAATATTCATTGTGTTTTTTGGGATTAAGAGCATGAATTTTATCCCAATTTTTGTCGAAATTTTCCGCCCAAGCGCGCAACGTTGGCGCATAGTGTCGGCGCAGATTTTCAATATCAAGCACCTCAAGCCCATACCTGTCCATAATTTCAATCGTCTCGGCCAAACCGGGAATATAGCCGCCCGGAAAAATAAAACGGCGTATGAAGTAGCCCGTATTCTCCTCCATGTCGCGTTTAATCGCGCCAATAAAATGCAGCACTCCAACACCCCCATCTTTAAGCGAACCCGCCATAACTTTTATCCAATCCTCCAGTTGATTATAGCCCGCATGCTCATATACGCCAAGCGAAGCATATTTGTCATATATTCCCTTTGTTTCGCGAAAATCAACTTCTTGAATTTGTATTTTCCCTTCCAGTCCGCGCTTCTTTATTTCTTCTGCCAAGGCGCGATTTTGGTCCGGAGTGGGACTGACGTTAGTGCCGAGTACCCCATAATTTTCGTATGCGTGAAAAAGGAGCGACCCCCAACCGCCGCCAACATCAACCAGCGTCTCGCCCGATTTCAACAATAATTTTTTACAAACATAGTCTAATTTATCCCGCTGGGCCTGCTCAAGCGTGGTCGTGTCGTCGCGCCAATACGCGCACGAGTATGTCATCGTCGGGTCGAGATATTGTCTAAACATTTCCGTGCCGCGTCCGTAGTGATATATGGCGTTTCGTTTGGCGCGCGCAATTGACCTGTTGCCCCAACGAAACTCATGCCAAACATTAAGGAGAGTGAATAGCCAGTTGCGCGAGCGGTAATGAGGAGAACGTTTAATTTTTGTAAGCTCCCCCGCGAGAATATTCATCTGTGTTATGTCGCCCTCAATGTCTACGCGTTGATTAAAATAACTATTTGCCAGACCAATATAGGAAAAAAATATCGTAGACCACTGGGAGCGGCCATTTTTATATATGACCGTAAAAGCAGGCGCGCGGCCGGGCTTACTTTCATAAACCGCGCCGTTATTGAACACTATTTTAAAGGGTGTCTTCGTTAATTTTCCGACATGGGCGTAGATTTTTTGTAGGATGAGGCGAGAAAACATATACTTTCCATTGTACAGATGCACGGGCCGGCAAACAACTATTTTAATCAAACCGAACCTCCCTTCATTGTGTTTCCGTTTTTAACAACGAAAAATCGCGGTATTTTACAGTGTCGTTATTGGTCTTGATTGGAGGATATAAAATTGATTGTCGGCAAATGCCCACTCTATATCCACGGGAAAACCATAATGACCTTCTATTTTTAATACAAGCTCCGTAAGATGCAGAATGTTCTCGTCGCTCAACACCTGCCGTTCGCCTTCTTTTTCCGGAATGTCCCGCCATTCGTTTCCCCCGTCGGACGCGCGGAAAATTCCCCGCGGTTGCGCAATCACATTTT
>CAZKXD010000022.1:8428-9356 GCA_964556765.1 uncultured Candidatus Saccharibacteria bacterium
ACATAGGAATCGGGGGTAATTTGTCCGGAAACAACCGCCTCCCCGAGTCCGAATCCCGCTTCAATAATAATCTGATTTTTGTCTTCAGTCACCGGATGAACAGAAAACGCAACCCCCGCGGATTCACTCTCAACCATCTTTTGCACAACCACGGCAACGGAAATTTTTTGTGTATGTAATTTTTTTTCAAAACGATAAAAAATAGCGCGCGCTGTAAACAGGGACGCCCAGCATCGTTTTATGTTTTCAAGCAGATGCTCTTCCGTCGTATTCAGAAAACTATCAAGCTGTCCCGCCCATGCGGCGGTCGCGGAATCCTCCGCTGTCGCGCTTGAGCGCACGGCAACATACCGCGCTCCAAGTTTCTTAAATTCTTTTATAATTTCTTCGCTTATGGTCTCGGGGATTGTACCATGCACAATCAGCGCTTGTATTTTTTCCGACGCGTTTTCAACCGTGTGCATTTTATCCGGTTCAACCGAATGGAGAATTGAATCAATTTCCACATTTAAGTCTGTTGTCGCCAAAAAATTTTCAAAAATCTCCGATGATACGACAAAACCGGGAGGAACCGGAATGCCTGCCTGCAATAGATCGCCAAGAAACGCGCCCTTGCCACCGGCAAGAAGCAGATGTTTTTTGTTTATTTGATTAAGAGGAAGAAGATTCAACATTTGCCGTAATCGGAATATCGTATGGTTTCCCGTTTATTATTACCCGACCATTCCCTTTTTCATCAAGAGCAATCCCAACGGCCGCATTATAATCCGCCCAAAAATCTTCCTCCGGAACCCCCAGTGTCCGTTGAACATACGGCTCAAGCCCATCACCATGTGTTACCATCCAGACCACTAATCTTTTGCCGGGATTTTTGTGCTGATACGCCCTCGCGAAACGAGCGGCGACAGCAACAACTTCATTAATCCTG
>CAZKXD010000022.1:9366-10873 GCA_964556765.1 uncultured Candidatus Saccharibacteria bacterium
TTTTGCAATATCTGTCGGTCCCTCCGCGCCCGTCTGTGTTCGAAATTCTTTATGCGTATCTTTATTAAATGCCTGCCAAAATTCTTTCCCCTGCCCATGGTATTCCTGGCGAAGAAAGTTTACAAATTCCGGCACCTGAAACATCGCCGCTTCGCCCAAGCGTTCCTCCGCGCGGGTTGCCCCACCCTTTATGCGAACAGAATTATTCAAAAGGCTGTCTCTGTCCAATTTCCTTTTTTCCAATTCTTGAGTGATTGTTTCCGCTATAATTTCTGCTGTTTCCTGCGCCCGTTGTCCCAATTCCGGCTCATCAAGCCAAAAGGTCGGACTATTTAATATGAGAAAACTGGTTTGATCGGGTTTTTCTTCTAAAATCGCGCTTAATCGTCTGAGCGTTATATCTCTAACTTCCTGTTTGCCCGCTTCGGTAAGGTGTCCGTATGCACGCTCGCCTTCTTCCAGATGTTTCGGGTCTATCGGCCTTCGGGAATCATAACGACCGTGCCTCTGCACGATAATAATACTCCCTTCGGTGCGAGGAATCTCCGGAGCGCTGACATTTTTTGTTTCTTGCGATTCTAATGTTTTTTCAATATTCATATTATGATAATTTTTTATAAATAATTTTTTAGATAAGGGTCTCGTCCACCGGATGCGCCCACGCGTTCCACATACTGGACCTCTTCAATACCGCATCCACATCTCCTCGAAATTCATACGGCTCATAATCCGGCGTCATTACCACATCTTTCAAATCCTTTGGTAAAAACCACACAAGATAAGAAAACATTCCGCCGTGACCTGTTGAGCGAGATGGGTCAAGCTTTGTGCTCTTTGATAAAATATCTTTAACTTTTTTGTGTACCACCGCGAACCAAAATGGCAGCAAAAAAGGATCGACCTCTCCCATAACATCTTTGAACATTGAGAGATTCCGTGCCTGATTATAAGAAAGTCGGAGCAATTCAAAATCTTCCGAAGAAAGTTTTTGATTAGCTTGCCCCATAATGTCTGCGATACGGACATTCATCTGATCATGGCGTATTTTTAGAGCTTTGTTTTCCTCTTTGAACTCAACGGTGTGCGTTAAAAACGCATACAGCGGCACCATGGTTTTCCGCATTTGTACCTGATTGAGAGGGAGGGTGAACAACAACTGGAGTCTCTCGTAATCAGAATCATTTTTATCTTGGATTATCGCAATAATCTTTTTCCAGAAATTTTCTACTTGCTCTTTGTTTTTTTTGTTATCGTTACTATGTCCCAACACCGCCGAAACTTGTTCCAGCAGGGGTTTAATCCGCTCATTTTTTTCAAAAATATCCACAATCTCCACCCCGTTGAGCGCTTGCTGGAGATAGAGGTCGGCATAATCGGTTTGCAAAAGATCGTGCTGAACCTGAATGACTTGAGCTTCGTAATCTTCCACGTCCTCGGTTATGTCTACGACTTTTCTGACTAAATTTTTTAAATTATCAACATAAAACTCGTGCAACGGACCGTCGGC
>CAZKXD010000023.1:0-1230 GCA_964556765.1 uncultured Candidatus Saccharibacteria bacterium
CCGTATTTGGAATAAAACGCACAGCAACGAGGATCTTAATTTTTGGCGAAAAAATGTAACGGAAGAAGTAATAAAAGAAGTGGCGCAAGTGGCCGAAAAAAAAGAACGAATTCGCGATTTGGCGCTCCTCGTAAACACCGGCGGTTTTTATCAGCCGGACGACTTTGACGATAGGTATGAAAGATAAAAAATCGCAGCAAAAAAAAGCAAAGCGGCCGCCCACGCAGGGCTATTTGCCGATCGCGGAAATCAAAGATGGCGTGGTTATCTTGAAAGACGGAACTTTGCGCGCGGCGATGATTGTGTCCAGTCTTAATTTCGCGCTCAAGTCCGACGACGAGCAGAATGCCATTATTTCTTCGTATGTCGGTTTTTTGAATTCACTTGATTTTCCGATTCAGATTGTGGTGCAGTCTCGCAGACTGCAGATTAAGCCGTATCTCGAAGAACTTCAGGAAATAGAACGCAATCAGCAAAATGAATTATTGCGCATACAGATCGCAGATTACAGAGCCTTTGTTTCGGAGCTGGTGGATATCGGGCAAATTATGACCAAACGCTACTATGTCGTCATTCCGTATGATCCATTGTCAAACACCAAGAAAAGTTTTTTCAGCAGATTTAAAGAAGTTATGAAACCGATGATCAGTATCCGCCTCAAGGACGAGCGATTTGAAAAAAGAAAAGAAGATCTTGATTTGCGGGTGCGGCAAGTGGAAGGTGGGCTGTCGAGTATTGGACTCTCCGCAATCAGACTCGATACGCAGGCGCTCATTGAATTGTATTATTCAACATACAATCCGGACATCGCGTACGCGGAAACGCTTGGCGACGTAAATCAGTTGCGTGTCGAAAGCGAAATGTAATTATATCTATGGCATTTAAACCTGTCAGCTACGGACAACAAGACCCCAACAAAAAGGTCTCGTTTCGTCGCAAGCGCGAAAGCGAAAAAGCGGTGGAAGAACAACTCATAACGCTCGAGGAAGAGCGCGTGTACCGCGAGGGTACGGTTGCGATTCGGGATCTGATCGCGCCTTCGGGATTCAAAGTTGAGTCCAGATTTATACAATTGGGTAACACATATTTGCGAACTATTTTTGTCGTTACTTATCCTCGGTATATCGCGGTTGGCTGGAGCGCGCCGATTCTCAACATGAACATTACCATGGATATTTCGATGTTTTTTTATCCGGTAAATGCCGCGATTATTCTAAAACAGCTCAAGAA
>CAZKXD010000023.1:1303-4637 GCA_964556765.1 uncultured Candidatus Saccharibacteria bacterium
GACAGCCCTGCGTGACATTGAAAAATTGCGCGATGATTTGACTCAAGGCGTGGAACATTTTTTTCAGTATGCTTTTTATGTGACGATTTATTCTCAAGATGCAAAAGAATTGGACAAAGTGGGCGAAGATATAGAAAATATTTTTGGCGCGAAATTGATTTATACGAAAAGCGTATTGTTTCAGGCAGAACAAGGATTCAATTCAACCTTGCCGCTTGGTATTGATGAGCTCAACATTACGTTCAACATGAATTCATCGCCGATTGCCGCGTCGTTTCCGTTTATTTCTTCGGAACTTACAAGCGACAACGGCATTTTGTACGGTATCAATCGGCACAACAACAGTCTTATTTTATTCGATCGTTTCAGTTTGCAAAACGCGAATATGGTGGTATTCGCGACTTCCGGCGCCGGAAAATCATACGCCGTAAAATTGGAAGTATTGCGCAGCCTTATGATGGGCATTGATGTTATCGTCATTGATCCGGAAATGGAATATTTGCATTTGGCGGAAGCGGTCGGCGGGACATATATAAATATTTCGCTCGCGTCCGAGAGCAAAGTAAATCCGTTTGATTTGCCGCGGCCGGTGGGCGGACAAACCTCCACGGAAGATATTATCAGAAGCGCGGTTATTACGCTCAAAGGATTGCTGCGTATCATGTTTGGCAAAATTACGGCGCAAGAAGATTCAATTCTTGATCGCGCGCTCCTTGAAACCTACGCAAAAAAAGATATTACACCTATGTCTGATCTTGCCACAGCCGAGCCGCCCATTATGCAAGACCTTTTGGATATTCTCGAAGGTATGGAAGGCGCGGAGGAATTGGTTATCAAATTGCGTAAGTATACCGAGGGCACATTTTCCGGATTGTTCAATTCTCCGACAAATGTAAATACGGACAATCAATTGGTGATTTTCAGCGTGCGCGATTTGGAAGATGAACTTCGTCCGATGGCGATTTATACTTTGGTAAATTACATCTGGAATATCGTGCGATCGGAGCGCAAAAAACGCATATTGGTTATTGACGAGGCCTGGTGGCTTATGCAGCACGAGGATTCGGCGAAGTTTATTTATGCTCTGGTAAAGCGCTGTCGAAAATATTATTTGGGTGTTACTACGATTACGCAGGATGTAAATGACTTTTTGCGTTCGCCGTACGGACAAGCAATTGTAACAAACTCTGCTTTGCAGATGTTGCTGCGTCAGTCTCCGGCAGCGGTGGATTTGATTCAAAAAATATTTATGTTGACAGAGGGAGAAAAATATCTTTTACTGGAGAGCGCGGTGGGCGAAGGAATTTTCTTTGCGGGCAGCAAGCACGCGGCCATAAAAGTAGTCGCCTCGTACACGGAAGATCAGCTCATAACGTCAGACCCAAAGCAATTACTGGAAATTGAACAAGCAAAAAAAGACTTTGAAAAAGAAATGGGAGGAAAATAAATAATTTTTATGTTAACATTACGACAAAGGATTTTCATCATCAGCGGTATCATAATTGCGATTATTTTGGCGATAATTTTTATCATTTTGTGGCAAAAGAAACAAAGGGAAGCCGCGCCGGCCGCAGACACTACCACAGAAACAGAAGGCACGGCCGCTGTACTAAAAAAGCAAACACTCGTGGGAGTTACGCCCGAAGCGATTGGCGGTACCAAACCTCAAAATGTTGACCCCGATGAACTCTTGGCAAAACAAATCAGCCGTATTTTTGTGGAGCGCTTCATGACGTATTCAAATCAAAATGATAACAAACATGTGGAAGACGCGCTCAAGCTCGCGACCGTAGAAATGGAGTCTTTTATAAAATCGCAATCTTTGAAAAAGAGCAATGACTATCAAGGAGCAACTACGCGAGTACTCAGCAGCTCTATTCGAGAAAAAACAGAAAATAAAATCATCGTGACGGTTTCGGTTCAGCAAGAGCTGCGCAGCGCAAAGACCAGTGAAATGGTGCAGAAAAAGGGGAGAGTGGAGTTGGTAAAAGGTACGAATACATGGCTCGTCAGCGGATTCTTTTGGGAGTAAATTAATGAAAGGAGGGGAGTATGATTATTAAGTTTTTAAAAGAGGTTTTGTTTCCTCTTTTTTGCGTAATGTGTGATAAGGAGGGAAGTCTGGCGTGCGATACTTGCATTGCATCTGTCACGAGACAAAGTATGTTTTCTTGTCCGGTCTGCCATACATTAAATGCAGACGGTATGTGTTGCGCTCTTTGCAAAGACACAAGTTCAATTGTTCAAGTATTTTCTCCATTTTCCTATACAGATCCTATTATTTCTAGGCTGATTCATGCCTTGAAATACGATTATATAGAGGAGGCAGCGGATTATATACAAACGCTTATTGAGCCGTTTGTGCGCGAGCACAAAGATGCGCTTTCTCGAATTGATGCTATCATCTCTGTGCCACTGCATCGTCGTCGCTGCGCGGAGCGCGGATTTAATCAGGCCGATATCATTTCGCGTATGGTAGGAGAGCTTTTAGATAGACCTATTATTACTCCGCTTTCAAGAAAAAAATATACCAGACAACAGATGTTGCTTTCCAAAGAAGATCGTATAAAAAATGTATCGGAAGTGTTTGTATGTGAAGACACCCTGCCGCATACCAACATTCTTTTGATTGACGATGTGTATACGACCGGCGCTACCATGCAAGCCTGCGCAAAGGCCATACAGCAGGCAAATCCGAGCATTTTTGTCTCCGGTTTTACGGTGGCGAGAGGTTGACGAGAAGGGGCATATCCTATACAATAGTCGGCGTTATTCGCAGGGAGAGATGGCTGAGCGGTTTAAGGCGACAGTCTTGAAAACTGTTGAGGGTGCAAGCCCTCCGTGGGTTCGAATCCCACTCTCTCCGCGAATCAAAAAATAAACAATGGAGAGGTGTCAGAGCGGTCGAATGTGCAGCTTTGCTAAAGCTGTGTACCCAAAAGGTACCGCGGGTTCGAATCCCGCCCTCTCCGCCAAGTTTCACTTTTGGGTGGTAAAGGCGCGTATGGAAAATATTTTCAGTCCAAATCAAGGAAAAAATTTAACCATAGAAGTGGCCGGTGTTTTGTATGAACGTTATCCCATAAAAACGCATGTCATTACTAAAGAAGATAATATCTACGATATCGTGGCGCGTTACGCGCAGACCCATTTGAAAAAAACGGACACGCTTTTCATGAGCGAACGGTCAGTGGCTATTACGCAGGGAAGGGCAATCCCCATGAAAAATATACGTCCGGGAAAATTGGCTATATTTCTCACCAAATTTGTTCATAAATCAAAATACGGAATAGGACTGGGAATTCCGGAAACCATGCAGCTCTCAAAGAGAACG
>CAZKXD010000023.1:4647-10760 GCA_964556765.1 uncultured Candidatus Saccharibacteria bacterium
CCTCGAATTTTGTGTGCCGCGGCAGTCGCCGCCATAACCAAGCCGCTTGGTATAAAAGGAATGTTTTATCATGTGGCCGGTCGTCAGGCCGCAGCGATTGATGGGCCTTGTTCCTACACGCTCCCTCCGTATAATGAATATGCCACGCTCGCGCCTGCGAATCCAAATGATGTTGCCGCGGAAATAAGCAAAAAAATAGGCTGTGACGTGGTGATAATTGATGCGAATGATCTGGGTGTCGATGTGCTCGGCCGTTCGAGCAAAGCAGTCAATATAGAATGGGCAAGGGCAGTTTTTAAAGACAATCCGCTCGGCCAGACAAATGAACAGACCCCGCTTTGCATTGTTCGCAGACAGGAAATTTAAAAAAGCGCATTTACGCGCTTTTTTTTATTTGTTATACTCTCTACTATATGAAAATGTCGTTGCCTCAAAATCAAAACGACCCTTTTGCCATATTTTTTGATACAACCGGAGCCGCGACAGAAAAACCCTTTGTAGAACAAAATGCAAAAGAAGACTGGGATCATTTTGACGAAGAAGGAAAATTGGCGGTTGATATCATTGAAGACAAAAAAAATATTATCGTCATTTCCGCCATGGCCGGCGCGCACGCGGATCGGATAGAGGTATATGTGCACGATGACGTGCTCACCATCCGTGGATTTCGTTCGTGTCCTGTAGAAGAATCCTCAAAAGTGGCCTACGTGCACAAAGAAAATTTTTGGGGAAAATTTTCTCGTACCGTGGTACTTCCGGTGGATGTAAAAGGGGAGCTGGCATCCGCGGAATACAAAAATGGCATATTATCGGTAACAATACCAAAACGCGAGATGGACAGAAAGATCCCCATTCGTATCGTAGATGAATAACCCCGCCCTCACCGAGGGCGGGGCCGCCTTGGCCTACATAAAATCCATAAGTCCTTACATACATAATTATATATATGCGCACTTGGCTCTCAAAAATGCATGCATGGCATCTGGCACTGGCAAAGCACTGGCGTTTTTTGATTGTTTTTTGCATAATTTTATTTTTGCTTTTTGTAGCGGGAACTTCTGCGCTTCTCGCGTATGGAGCAACATATTCGCACAAAGTCTTGCCCGGTGTGCATGTCAGTGAATTCAGTTTGGGAGGATTGACCAAACAAGAATTGCTGCAATTTTTGGAGACCATGACCAACAAGCGCTTGAGCGAAGGTGTTGCGGTTTCCTTTGAGAGTCCAAATGGTCCCCAAGAACTTGTGCTTCATCCCGGCGCGTCACCTGCGGGCGGCGGATTTGGTGTATCCATGGATCTCGCTGCAGACGCAGAACGTATTTACGGTTATGGAAGAGTAGATAACATTTTTATTGATTCATGGTCGGCTCTCGCCAACAAATTTTTGAAACCCGAAGTGCGGCTTTCGACATTGCAAATTCCGCTTGATCAATTCAATGCGGAGCTGGATAAAAAATTATCCCAATATAAAAAGGAAGCGGTTGACGCGACGGTTATCATAAAAAAAGAAGATCCGCTTCAATATACGATTACCACTTCAAGCCCCGGTTTTTCATTTGAATATGGATTTCAGGCTGAAAACGCGGCAGAAGCATGGAGAACATTGGGTAGCGCTCGGGTTATTATAGCTTCGCGAGTAACGCAGCCCACCGTTACTGGAAAAGATTTGGATAATGTAAAAAATCAGCTCGAGGCCGTATTTGCGGCAGGGCCTCATACCATCACGCATTACGACACGCACGCAAAGAGAGGCTATTCTTGGACCATTTCCAAAAAACAAATCGCGGATTGGGTAGAGCCCATACGCCGTGCGGATAATTCGCTTTCTTTTGGACTCGATGCCTCATCAACCGCCGCATTTATAAAAGAAAAAATCGCTCCGCAAATTGATGTGGAGCCAAAAGACGCGGTGTTTGAATTGAATTCCGCGGGTACAAAAGCAAAAAATATCGTGGGTCACAGACCCGGGGCCACGGTTGATACCAAAAAAGTTCTGGCGGACATAAATGATGCTTTCGCAACCAGAATTTCTACGGTTGCGGAGACAATCAAAAAAACAACACTCGCGGTTGCAATTGTCGAGCCAAAGGTCAAACTGGGCGATACCAATAATTTAGGCATTAAGGAAGTTTTAGGAACAGGTTACTCAAATTTTTCGGGAAGTCCGCGCAATCGTATTTTGAATATCAAAAACGCGGTAATGAATAAATTGCATGGAACCATTGTAAAACCGGATGAAGAATTTTCACTCGTCGCGACGCTTCGGCCATTTACACTTGAAGCCGGATATTTACCGGAGCTTGTAATTGTCGGGGATCGTATCAAACCCGAGGTCGCGGGAGGCCTGTGCCAAGTGGGAACGACCATGTTTCGTTCTGCCATGAATTCCGGCATGCCCATTACCCAGCGTGTAAATCATGGACTCGTCGTGAGTTATTACAACGACCCGAGTAACGGCAATCCGGGAACAGATGCCACGATATACGATGGCTGGCCCGACTTCAGATTCAAAAACGATACCGGACATAGCATTGCCATTACCGTTTCCATGAATGAATCAACCAAAGATCTCTCGTTTACGCTTTGGGGGACGAGTGATGGCAGAAAAGGATATTATACGCCGCCGGTAGTGGATTATTGGGTTCCCGCAGGTCCTTATAAAGAAATTCCCACTGCGGATTTGGCTCCGGGCAAAAAAGAGTGCCAGAGTGTGCACCCGGGAGCGCAGGCGCATTTTACCTATATTCGGGAATTTGCAAACGGCCAAAAAGAAAATAGGCTTTTCTCGAGTACCTATAGGGCGGTCCCCGCCACTTGCTATGTGGGAGTGAGCGAGACTCCGGCTTGCAAAGAAGGGGAGGATTGCACTGTAAAACCCGCTGATGGAACCGATACCGGAACCGAAAAACCAAAAGATGATAAGCCGGTCACTCCGGAAGATTTGGGTATTGTATTCCCGGCAGAATAGCAACATTTGGCTAGTATTAGCCAAAAAATAGTCTCTCCACAGAGGAGCGCTTGACAAAGTTGCTCCTTTTTGATATAGTGTTCAGTCCGATAAGAAATGGGTATAGAGAAATAAACGGCACATAGCCATGCCGAGTATCTCCCTGTATCTAACTTTACAGAGAATTCATTGCAAGATATCCAAGATAATTACGATTGAGCGATAGTATTCTACCGGTTAAGTACAGATATACAGGGTTCGTGCTTATTTGAGCGGTTCAAGTAGGCATCATCCTGTATCCACGACAAGCATGGGGGTGAATCAAAGGGAAGCACAGGCTCAGGCTCGTCTTTACCTTCGATTCACCTTCTTGGGTACGGGTTAGGTCTTCCCTAAAATAACAGCTCCCCGCCGGCAACGGCGGGGGTTGTCGTATATATGGTTATCAAAAGGGCGTTGTTATGAGATAACTTTATCCGCGAGGCCGTACGCGACTGCAGTCTCCGCATTCATGAAGTTGTCTCGATCGCTGTCTTTTTCGATGATTGCCATGTCTTGACCCGTATGTTTAGCGAGGATTTGATTGAGGCGATCTTTTATTTTGAGGATGCGTTCGGCATGAATTTTTATATCACTTGCCTGACCTTGCGTTCCGCCGAGCACTTGATGGATCATGACTTCACTGTTTGGCAAGCAAAATCGTTTGCCTTTTTCGCCGGCCGCGAGAAGAACAGACGCCATACTCGCCGCGATACCGATACAAATGGTCGATACATTCGGCTTTATATATTGCATGGTGTCATAAATCGCGCGACCGGAAGTAACCGAACCACCCGGAGAATTGATATATAGTTTTATATCTTTGTCCGGATCTTGGTTTTCCAGAAACAATAGCTGGGCGATTACGGTATTTGCGACCGCGTCATTTATTTCTGTTCCGAGAAAAATAATGCGATCCTTGAGCAAGCGTGAATATATATCATACGCGCGCTCGCCGTACGATGTTTTTTCGATAACGGTCGGTATCAAGAATTGCGATTTTACTTCCGGAATAGTGCTTGTGATTTCGTGTGTTTGCATATGTTTATATTTTATAATTAAAGTATAACAGCTAAATTACTCCTTTACAAACTCAACATTTTTGACAGTAAGCATATCAAAAATATGTTCAATCGCTTCTTCTATCGAGTGCTCGAGGCTGAATCCGGCGGCTTTTTTGTGTCCGCCTCCGCCAAATGTTTGAGCGATTATCGACACATCCACATGGTCTTTGGTCGTGCGCATGCTGGCTTTTACGCCACCTTCTTTTCTCTCCCGCAGCACCATAATGGCGTCTCCTTCATTCAGATGATTAAGCAAATTAGCAACCCCATCCAATTCTTCTTCAGTTACTTTATGATCTTCTATTTCCTTTTGGGTAAAGTACGTATAGGCAATGTTATGCTCGGTATGCAGTGTCAAACGAGATAGAATCTTGCCCCACAAGCGGAGCGCGTCCACGGATTTATTTTTGAAGATGTGATTTCGTATATCTTGGATGCTCGCGTGTTTTTTACTCAAATCACTGGCGATGGCAAGCGCGTTGCGCGATGTGCCTGCATTTGAAAAGTTTCCGGTATCGGTAATGAGTCCGGTCATAAGGCTGGTCGCGATTTCCGGACTGATTTCTATATTGTTGTAACGGAAAAACAGATACAAAACTTCGGTGGTTGAAGAAGCGCCTTCTATGACGAGATTGTAAGTTCCATACTGCTGGTTTGTGGCATGGTGGTCGATATTGATTATCGTCGGCTTGTGTTTGAGCCGAGGGATGAGCGTATCGATTCCGGCGTGTTTAAGGTCGCCCGTATCGACCAAAACAAGCGAGTATTGCTTATTCCCATCCCACAGATTCTGGTTTGTCGTAATGCTGTCGGTATGCTCAAGAAATCGAAGGTTATCAGGAATTTCCGTAGCGCAAAAAATCGTGAACGGTTTCCCGATATGCTCAAAAAATTCCGCTAAAGCGGTAACAGATCCGAGCGCGTCGCCGTCCGGATTTTTATGAGGAACAAGCAAAATATGCTCAGCTTCTAGGAGCGCATTGTATATTTGTTGTGCGATTATTTTTGACATATTAAGGACTCTTGCGTTTGGCGCACTGCTTCATAAAATTTGGGGAATGGGGCAGTTTACCTGCATTGCGACCGTTTGTCAAGGATGTGCATAGTTGCTATACTTTGATACATATTATAGTAGAGCGCCGGGCCTCGCGTAGTAATGATCGCGGGGCAGCCCAAGTATGTATCTAAAGAAAATAGAACTCAACGGCTTTAAATCATTTGCCGAACCAACGCTACTCGAATTCCCCAAGCCCGTACAGGGCTCTTTTAGCGTAACCGCGATTGTGGGACCAAACGGCAGCGGAAAAAGCAATGTTTCCGACGCGCTTCGCTGGGTAATGGGAGAGCAGAGTCTAAAGCAATTGCGCGGTAAAAAAAGTGAAGATGTTATATTTGGTGGGTCTGAATATCGAGGCAAAATGAGCGTTGCGAGTGTTTCAATTACTTTGGATAATTCCGATAAACGCGCGCCGGTTGACTATACGGAATTGGTTATAACCCGAAAGATATACAGAAGCGGGGAGAGCGAATATCTTATCAATGGAAATCAAGTTCGATTACTAGACCTGCATATTCTGTTGGCGCAAGCGCAATTTGGCCAAGGATCGTATTCGGTTATTGGTCAGGGCATGATTGCGGAATTGTTGTTGCAGAGTTCTGCGGAGCGAAAAAGTTTTTTTGATGAAGCGGTGGGTATCAAAGAATTTCAGATCAAACGTCATCAGGCGATTTTGAAACTGGACAAAACACACGAAGTTGAACCGCGAATGAAGTCACTCGGCCGCCAGGTAAAAAAATTGGAACAGCGACAAGATATAGAAATCCAATTGCGCGACACGCAAGAAAAATACTATGCAAGCATTCACGCGGCATTGTCCGATACATGTAAAGAATTGGAAGAAAACAAGCGTAATCTGGAAAAAGAATATACGGCGGTTCATACCGAGCTCACCGGAATACAAACCGAACTCGCGGGCTTGGCAAAGGAAGAATCGCGTCAAGAACAATTTGAGAAAATGCAACAAGAGCATCAAGCGCTTATTCAAAAACAAAATGAGCTGGAG
>CAZKXD010000024.1:0-3825 GCA_964556765.1 uncultured Candidatus Saccharibacteria bacterium
CCGGAAAGACTATTTTTTTTCAAATTTTGGTTGAAATCATCGGCGCGTTCTGGCTTTGTCTTTTGTGCATTGATGTTAAAAAATATTGGCCGCGATGGAATATATTGCATAGCGCGCTTTTAATTTTTGTCGGCGCGTTATTTATTACGTCTCTTTTCGGAGTGGATTTCGGCACAAGTTTTTGGTCAAGTTTTGAGCGTATGGAGGGAATTGTTTTTCACTTGCACTTGCTGCTGCTCTTTTTCGCGCTTCGCGGGATACTGACCGTCCGCAAAGACTGGATAACTCTTTTTGCCATTTCGGTCTCGTCCGGTTTTATTGTCGCACTGGTTGGTTTTTTAAATTATGCCGGAATAAAAGGGGCCGACGCGCGCGTTGTGTCAACCCTTGGAAACCCGCTTTATGTTGCGGCGTATCTTACATTTATTATTTTTCTTTCAATTTTTCTGTGGGCACACGCCCGCTCGCCGATTTCCCGATGGCTTTTGGCGCTTGCGTTTGTGATTGGTCTCGGCGCTTTTTTCTTGACAGGCGCGCGCGGGGCATTCGTAAGCATGGTGGGTGGAATGGGCGTTTTGTTATTTTTCTCCGCCATTTTTCTTCTTTCGGACAAGAAAAGAGTTTTTGCGATTGCGGCATTCATTGTATTGCTTCTTGTTCCCGTTGGATTATTTGTCAAAGAAGGCGCGGTGCTCTCGCGATTTTCCACGATTTCTCTTTCGCAAAGCACCGTGCAATCTCGGCTCTATGTTTGGAAGACGGCGGTTGACGCGTTTAAGGAACGTCCGATTTTGGGGTGGGGTGACGGAAATTTTATTGTTCCGTTTACAAGGTATTATAATCCGGAGCTTCTCGGAAATGAACTCTGGTTTGATAGGACGCACAATATGTTTTTAGAGCGCCTGGTGGCGGGCGGCGTTGTCTTATTTTCCGCGTATATGTTTCTTTTGGCGTCTTTGATATGGGTAATTTTTACGGAAATGAGAAAGAAAACAATTATGATGGGGGACGCGCTTATTTTTGTGAGTATGTTGGGCGCTTATTTTTTCCAGTTGTTTTTGGTGTTTGATACGCTTGCAACATATCTTATGTTTTTTGTTATATTTGGATTTTTTGCTTTTCTTCGCTCTTTGGAAGAGAAGGTGGAGGACAATATAGTGTCGCGCGATATTCGCGCAAAACCTACGCATGATTCTTTTATAATCCGAAGTGTCGGCGTGAGCGCTGTTTTGATTGTTATGGTAAGCAGTATTGTGTATGTAAATTTTTTTACAATTATCGCGGCGTTTACAACGGTAAGCGGGTATCGGGCTGCGCAGAACAATGACGCGAAGGGCGCAGAGCGGGAATTTTCTGCCGCGATTTCATACGCAAAAAAAGGAGAAGCTGTGGAAATACGAGATCTGGCGAGCCAGTCGGCGCTATCGCTTGGCGCCTCTGCAGACGCGTTTCAAAATCCGGATGTGGTTTCGTTGTATGTCTTTGCGGTCAGGGAAATACAAAAAAGTCTAGAAAAGGATATTACCAACAAAGACCGGTCCATAAGAGAAGAAATGAGACTCGCAACGCTCTATTATAATTTCGCCTTTGAGCGGTCGGGAGACCAAAAACAAATAGACGCGGCGCTGTCTCTTATGCGCGGAGCGCGAGAAGTAGCCCCCGCCTTTGCCCCGTTGTATGAAATTAACGCTCAAATGCTGGCAAAACTCGGGAGAATGGGCGAGGCCGTTTCACTGCTTAAAAAAGTTGAGGAATTGATAGGTCCGTCACACGCGAAAATCAGATTTTTGAAATATCGGGAGCTTTCTTATTATTCCGCAGCCGGGCAATTTGAGGACGCATTTCGGATATTTGAAGAAATTTATGCCGCGGGGCTTTTTGAGTATGCCGCGTATGTGGAGGCGCAAGTGCCGTTTGGTATTTTTTATTCGGAGCCACTGTTGCGCATGGTCACCGAAGTCGCGCGAAATTATCCGGACAGCGGTCCGCAATTTCTTGAAAAAATGTACGCGGTGCAAAAAGATTGGGGGATCTCCCGCGCGCTTGTTTCCATATATACAGCCGCGGGAAATATACGCGCCGTGCGTTTTTATGCAAAAGAAACAATACAGCTGAACCCATCTCTTACGGAAGAAATTGAAACTATTTTAAGCGGGAAATAAAAGCACCTATCACGCCCATTGCTCGCTTTGCTTATTTTATTCACCATGGTGAATGAAATAAGCAAGCGGGGTTCAAGATTAAAGTGTCGTTGCTTCCATAAAAGCTTCCATAAAAAAAGCGCACGGCGGATATCCGTGCGTTTACGTTACGGTCTTAAACCGAAGAAGTCGTTGCACGTGCCGCGCGTTGTCAAACGTGGGGAGTCCTTTTAGAAGATACAGAAGAAGATTTCCGTACGGTATGTATATCCGCACGTTGAATCCTTTTTGCGCAAGCGCGACGGCGAGCTCGTCCCGCACGCCGTTAAAAAATTGAAATTCCGCTTGTTGAAGTTTGTTTGTTTCAATAATCTCTCGCGACCGCGCGACAAGCGAAAGGTCGTGGGTGGCGATGCAAGGGCGCGCGCTTTTCTCAAGAATCATTCCCATTACTTCACTGAACTGTTCCGTCACGGCACGCCAGTCGGCAATGTCGTGTTCTTTATAAAATCCTTTCACGAGGCGAATGGGCACACGGTTTGCGAGCAATTTCTCGGCATCTTTCGGCGTGCGTTTCAGATATGCTTGCAGACAGATTCCCACATTGCCATATTGTTCCCGTAGCTCATTAAAAACATCAATTGTTATATCTACGGTGGACGGCCGCTCCATATCAATCCATACAAAATTATGATGCGCGCGGGCGCATTCCACAATTTCCTTTGTCGCGTTTCGTGCGAGCTTCGGATTATCCAAAACGCCGAATTGATGGAGTTTGATGGTTATTTCACTTCTCAAACCAAACTCATACAGCAGGTGCAATAGCGCGCGATATTCCGATACGTCTTTTTCAACTTGTTCCGGAACACTTTTTTCAATAGGCAAAAAAGAAATGCATGTGGCGACACCGCTTCCGTTGAACTTTTTTGTAAGATTGATTGCTTTGGCGAGATTCATACTGAAATTTCCTTTATCAACTATCCTTACCATATATTGTTGATTATTAAAAAGCAAATGAATATATGGCGTTGCCGTGCGTGCGGGTTTTTCACAGGAAACATAAAGCAAGTATTTTTTGGTGTCGCCATTGATGGTATAATAAGGATAATGAATTTTGAACGAATGCTTAATGATGGACGTCCGACTTTGTCAGGACAGAGTCCGACTACGTCGAGACGACGTCCGACGTCCATCATGACTACATTTTTTAAGTTGGTTTTAGTGTGCGCGGCGTTTGTTATATTCTTGTTTTTCACACAAGTTGCCTATGTACAAGGATTTGGCGAGCCCGGTGAGCCCGGCGGCGCTGTTGACGGAGGACCTCCTTCTGATACTGGCCCCTCGGCGCCTGATGGCGGCAATACCCCCGACGATATCGGCTCCGGTCTCGGTCCTGCTGATGTGGGCGTTACAGGTTTTGAAGGAAGTCCTGAAATTGGCGGAGATAGGGCGCCGGATGGCTCCGTTGAACGAGGGGGGTTTGATGAAATAGGTACCGGTTCCGGCGACCAAGATGCTATCGGTTCAGGTCTTACTCAACAAGATGTTGATTTGTCTGATGATGGGAAATCAGGAGAACCCGGCTTTTGGGAATCACTTGGGAATGCGGTCAAGGGTCTTTTTAATGCTCTGTTCACCCCACCGGTAGTAGAGTTTGAGCCGTCTCCGATACCCGGGGAAAAAC
>CAZKXD010000024.1:3835-6833 GCA_964556765.1 uncultured Candidatus Saccharibacteria bacterium
AAGAAAAGCTTGCCGCCCCTGTCGCCCCCCGTCTTGCAGACAGCCGAATTTCTTTTTGGCGTCGCGGAGAAAACCCGTATGGAAAGTAATGTTAAAGAGGCTGCCCTAGGGAATAAAGATGCGGCGTTTGCTTCCGCGGAGGCGCTTGCTAAGGCGGGTTTAGGTGATGTGCCCGGAGGAATTACTTGGGGGCCGGGCATTTTTGGCAGTGTGGTGCCGACCTGTGTGTGTCCGCCGGAGTGGAGCGCGGGTGATTATGGTAAGGCATTTGACGTGGCGCGAGCATACACGGACAAAGTTCTTGCGGAAACTCTCCCCGACCGGCTTGCGTTAAGTGAACCACTTCCGCCGTCAAATTTTCTGGAGTCTATTGAATTAAGTGAGCCGCTTCCGCCGGAACCAGAAGACGAATTGGGTAGTGGTGGGGGCAGAGATATAATCGGCGAAGGAATGACTCGCGCGGAGATATTCCAGGAAGGGTACGAATCCGGACAGCGGCAAAGGGAGGCAAATATGTTATATGCTCAGATTGCCCAATATAAAAACGAGATTTTTGACGAAAAGTTTTTTAACGCAAGTTCTGAAAGCAAAAAACTTGCACAAAATAGGGCCATAGAAGCACACAATGCGCTTTACAACAACGCTGTTAAAGAAAGTGAAGATGCCGCAAGGGCATACGCCACCTTTTCATCAAGGGAAGAAAGAGACGCCTTTCTTTCAGGATTTAAGGCCGGTAATACCGCGCCACTATCTGAATCGGTAGCGCTTGGAAGTTTTACTTCCAGACTTCCAGGCAGAATGCTCGAGGATGTTGAAAAAGGTTCTCCGATTGGCCCGTTTAATCCTTATGGCTATGAAAACAAAGATTTCCCTGGATTTAAGAGTGGCATACCTGACCCACTGCAGGAAAGGTTAGGTCCGCCAGCGGGAATATCGCCTTACCATGAAGCATCTCTGCGTACTGAAGATGCGCTTATCGGTAGCTCCGGCGAAGATACTCTTAATGACGCGCGTGAGGCATTTTCCGCGTTTGAGTCGGCCTCAAACGCATATGAACAAGCGTCTGTGCGGGACTCTGGAAGCGACGAAACGGCACAAGCCCAGGAAGAGCTGATAATCGCGCTTAATAAGATTGGCAGTACTCTTGAAAACCTCGGATACACTACTACTGTTGAAAGCAAAAGCAACGAGGATGTGCCCGCGGTAGGGTTTAAGAGTTTTGTTGATTCCGTTCGGTCATTTTTGAATCTGCCTCCATCGGGAGTTTCACCTGGAATTCAGGGAACATCCGAAACGCGGCGTATTTTCAATGTGACGCCGCAAAAATCGGAAGTTGTTCCACCGCCCGTTCAAGATGCTCCTCCGGCTATTCAATTTGAAGGCGTAATCACAAAATCCGGCGATGCGGCGATTTTGAAATGGACGGCGGTGAATTCCGCGTGGTGTATCGGAGAAAATTTTGAAACAGGAGGGGTTACGAAGGGCGAGGCGCGCGTAAAACCGAGCGAGCCCACGGTGTATACGATTACGTGTGCCGGGAAAAAGGGCGTGAGTACGATGAAAAGTTTCGTGAGAATCATACCGCCGCCCAAGGTGGAGACAACCGCGCCCGCGGTAATTACTTCGGCGAAAATTTTTGCATCATCCGATTTTACCGGACGCAAAACGACTCTCACGTGGGAGAGCGGAAACACCGTTTCCTGTGTTGGCGCCAACTTTGACACCGGCGGGAAAACAACGGGCTCCGTTTCGGTAACGCAAGAAAAAACGACCGAGTACAAAATAACCTGCGCAAACAAAGACGGCGCCACGGTAACCGCCGCGACGACAGTGGAGGTGTTGCAAGAAACGGAAATCCCTAAAAACCCGACGATTTCTGTGAGAAAAATCGGCGGTGATGCGGTTATTTCGTGGGTCGCGCCGACCGATGTATGTACCATCACGGGCTCGGACGGATTTACCTTTACCACATCAGTAAAGAGCGGCTCCATAAACGCCGGTCCGGTCAAATCCGGCACGGGCTACACCATCACCTGTCAGCTGAAACGCTAGCGCATCCGTACATTCCAATCTTCGGACGTCGGACGTCCGAAGATTGATTTTTTATGTTCGTGGTCTGGCACCGTATATAAAGGATAGTATATAAAGGAAGGTTGCGGAGAGGCACATAGATACGATACACTAATATATCGCGCCGCTTTTCATATTTCTGTTATGGAATCCATTCTCACGGTCATTTTTGCGATAGCTCTTTTTATAACCCTCTATTTTGAGGTGTTTTTACTCTTGACATACGCGGAAAATAAAAATGTGTTCGCGCGCAGGGGTGTACACTCACATCCCACGCAAGAAGGGCAAGAGGACGCGAAGTCGCTCCCGTCCGTCACCATTATTGTTCCTTGCTGGAACGAGGAGGGGACGATTGCGCGTACGGTGCAGTCATTGTTGGGCCTCAATTATCCGAAAGAAAAAATACGAATTTTCGTTGTAGATGACGGCTCTACCGATGGTACCGCGCGCATTGCGGGGCAGTTTCTTGCCGACTCGCGCGTCAGCTATTTTTATAAAGAAAATGGCGGCAAATACTCCGCGCTTAACCTCGGCATCGCGCGGGCGAATACCGATTTGGTGGGGTGTTTGGACGCGGACTCGTTTGTCGCGCCGACGGCGCTTCTTCGGATTATAGAAGTTTTTAAGGATGCTTCCGTTATGGCGGTAACTCCCGCGATTAAAATATATGAACCAAAGACGGTGATACAGAAAATGCAAGATACGGAATATATAATCGGGATTCTTTTCAAAAAAATACTTTCGTGCCTCAATGCGCAATATGTAACGCCGGGGCCGTTTTCCATATATCGCCGTTCCGTTTTTGAAAAAGCGGGTATGTTTAAGCACGCGCACGGCACCGAAGATATGGAGATGGCCTTGCGAATGCAGGCCCACAATTACAAAATCGCCAATGCGACCGATGCCATAGTTTACACCACAACACCAA
>CAZKXD010000024.1:6843-10751 GCA_964556765.1 uncultured Candidatus Saccharibacteria bacterium
GTTTAAGCACGCGCACGGCACCGAAGATATGGAGATGGCGCTTCGCATGCACTCGCTTCATTTGCGTATTGAAAATGTGCTTGATGCCGACGTATATACCGTTGCGCCCGTTTCGGTCGGCGGTATTTTGCGCCAGCGTCTGCGTTGGATATACGGGTTCATAAAAAACGCGATTGATTATCGCCGTATGATAGGAAGAAAAGAATACGGAAATCTCGGTATGTTCAGTTTGCCCGCCGCGCTTATTTCGCTCGCGGTTATTTTGTACGCCACTTTTTTTCTTTTATGGAATACGGCAGGATACGTTCTTGAAAAAGGCATACAGTTTGCGACTGTCGGTATGCCGAGTTTGGGCGCGGTTGATTTTGATTGGTTTTTCATAAACACGGAAAGCGTTTCTTTAATCGCGATTGAAAGTATGATTCTTTTCGGGGCTATTTTCGCGCTCGGTATGTATCGGGTGCGCGGCGCGCCGTATTTTAAAATACAAGATTTTTATTTTATTTTGTTGTATGGTTTTATCGCGGCGATATGGACGGCTCGAGCGGTGTTTCGGCTTTTCTCTTCTACTCCGGTAAAGTGGTGGCGGTAACGCCATTTTAAAATTTAAAATGACAGCATAACAATAGTAACGTTAATATGACAGAAATTCGGTGGAAAAAATATATACTTGTTTTTTTTATTACCGCAACCATTTTTGTTCTTGCGTTTTTTGTCAGCTCGCTTTTTTATAACAAGCGGCTCAATGAAATACGGGAAATTGAAAATCGCGTATCGCTTAACTTGCTCGCGCTTGAAGTGGAGTCGGATTTGCTTTCGGGTCTTTCGTGCGAAGACGAGCATGTGTCGCTTACCGCCGAGGATATGGGCGCGCTTGGCGAACGCCTTGCGTATCTTGAAAACAAGGGCGGCGACAAAGAGGTGGTGCGCGACCTTAAAACGCAATACTCGTTGTTTCAGTTGAAAGACTATTTGCTTCTTAAACAACTGAACCGTCGATGCGGAGAGGGCTTGCATTTTATTTTTTATTTTTATTCAAACGAAGGAGACTGCGACGACTGCGTGCGGCAGGGATATGTGCTTCAAAAAATACGGGAAGAAAATCCGTTAGTGAGAATTTATTCTTTTGATTACGGGCTTGAAATTCCCGGAGTGAGCTCGCTCAAGAGGTTTTACGAATTGCGGCACGAACTGCCTATCGTGATTATTGACCGAGAGGTCATCTATGGTTTTCAGGACGAAGAGAGCGTTCTTAATTTTTTAGGCGTACGTTCGGAGTAACATATATAACGAGCGGTTTCGTTTGAAGTGATATAATTATTAAATATGAAAAATATCGTTTATAATTTGTTTTTTAAACACATATGAGTGAAAAATTAACAGCAATGAGCGGAGCGGAAAAAAACGGAAAAGGCGCGGAAGACGAGGGTGAGAATGGGTGGAAGGCCGTAGGCACTATTCATTATGATGAAGCGAGTCGCATGAGAAATTTATATGCCGCACGGGGCAAAGAAGTGAAATTTGAATCTGCTCGAAACTCGAAGGGGTACCCCATTGAGGATCATTTAACGGTTTTAATCAGAGATATGGTCATAGAAACCCTTGACCCTGATATGGAGCGTATTTTGAATCAATTGCTCAACATAGAACCGGCAACGTTAATTGAACGCTATAATGACCCCGAAGCGCAATTTTATAGGGGCACGATTTTGGGGTTTGTTCTCGTGGCGTTAAGAAAAAATGAGGGGCTCTTATTGTCCCCCGATCCTGATCGGGAGGGCTTTTTACCTATGGCAACTACGGTTGTTAGCCCAAGGATTGAAACGGCAGAATTTTATGCCCAACACCATGGCGTGGGAACGGAAACAGTGGAACATGATATTTTCCCTCTTGCCGCGCAACTGGGAATTGATATGGAACGGTTGCAGAGAGAATATCCATCTCTTTTATACCCGGTAGTTCTGCACATAAAAGATATTCACGCTACTGAAAATCCAGAATACATGAACGAATATCATACCGCGTTCGCCGTTAGCTTGTTTCGCAATTTGACTTCGGAATGTAAAAAAAGGATTGAAGCCGCTTTAGGGATGGAGATGGGAAAAATAGCTCAGTATCCAAATGAACGATCAATATATACGGTGCGGTCGTGAAGAAATAATGCCAGATGATTAATTCAGATTGGGAAAAAACGGGCGGTGTTTTTTACTAAAAGCAGCCGCTTCTTTTTGTGTCTCACGATTTTTTTAATATATTCATTTGATAGATGGTCGCCAGAATCTGGAGACTCCCCATAATAATAAACAGAGTTTCAAAGGAGTAGGTTTTTACGATAAATCCTCCCACGATGATGGCAATTCCCGTTAAAATTTTTGCTTCTCCATCTGCGAGACCCCACGTTAAACCTGAAGATTTTGGAGTGGAATATGTATCATACAGCGCGTACCACGTGGGATTGCTTAACGCGAGCGCGAATCCCAAACACGCCTGAATAATAAAAAGATGGATGGGCGTTTGCACCAGCAAGTAACCAAAGGTGAATAATGCGGTTAAGGCATATCCCAAAATCATTATTTTTTCTTTGTTGTGGTGGTCGGAATATCTGCCGATTATAATGACAAACACACCGGTAACGATAAGATATATCGCCCACGCCCACGATATTTCCAAAATGCTTCCGCCGATTCTTTCGGTAAACACGGCGAGAAGAGGGCCGAACATTCCGTCGGAAAAATTCCATATATTACTGCCCCATAGAAGAATTTTTTCTTTAGGGTTCATAGCTTGTTAGTAAAATTATAACCGATGTTCTTTGTAAAAAAAAGCCCGCTTTGGGCCTTCATAAAGTTTGAGCCGACATTTTTGACAGGTTCTTTGGCGGTTTGGGCTCTCTAAAGGGAAGCGGCAATTTCAGGTTTTTAGCGGGCGAAGCCCGCTGGTAAAATCATACCCGGCCTTACTCTTTGGCGGCAAATTCTTTCACTGTCTTTCTAATATAGGGAATATTATGTTTTAATCTAATGCCTACTTCATCCATTAATCTTTTATCAAGATTTTCAGATTGTGGTAAGGATTTTATATCAAAGTGGGTAACCGACCCCGTCGCACAATTGAAAGTAAATTCTGACGGGAGTTCATAAGTTGTTTCTGAAAACAGCTTATCTATAACATATTGTCTTATTTGTGAATCAATGTTGCGTGTGCCATACAACTTAAGCTTAGTTGGGTCAGCTCCCGCCTTAATTAAATCTGTTCGCATTTGTTGAATCAACGGTATGTCTGCATATTCCGTATCCGAATGTGTGACGGCTGCTATACCTTTTTCGGAATCGTATATGATTATCCCCCTACACGAAGCTGTGCCAAAAGTGGATATTTGGCGAACATTATCCTGTTTACTTGTAATAACATATTCGCCCTGGACTATAACTATGTGTCCGTCCACAGATTCTATTTCGGTTTGCAGCACCGCTACTTCCTCTTCTGTTAAATTTGGGAAAAAAGTGAAATCGGTCAAATCATTAGAGCGATTTGCAACAAAAATTAACTCGGGCCGAATGGAAGATTCAAATTCTTCAATTGTTGTTTTTAAATCTGAATCAAAACGCACCGTTGTCCGGTTACCGTCTGGCATTTCAAAGACAATACCAACCTGTTTGTCATCTTTTTTTAATCTTAAATACCCCGTGTCCTTCACGCATTTGATATCCGCACGAGATAAATTGGCCCTCAGTTTTTCTAGGACCCCCTTAAGCAATTCACTTTGTGATGCTTTTTCCACATCTTCGGTACGTGATTTGATCGGCGGTTTTTCAAATGGTTCACTCATATTAATTATTTTAGTAAATTTTCCATTTGAACGTTTAACGCTTTAGCGATTTTGGCCATCATCTGAACGCTCGGCCTGG
>CAZKXD010000025.1:0-8124 GCA_964556765.1 uncultured Candidatus Saccharibacteria bacterium
GGAAATCTCCGGATCAAAGGTTGCTAGGCACCTCCCCGAAGCATATCGCCGCCAAACTGCGTCCTTCATCGCCTCTTAGAGTCAAGGCATCCACCATACGCCCTTATTATGTTGACATTCTGTTAGAAAATCTAAAAACCACTCCGGTGCTACGCATCGGTTTAGATTTTCTATTCGTTTACTCCGCCTCCAACAGTACGAAAAGACCCCATTACTATTGGGATATTTTAAACTTCTGTCGTGACGGGATCTAATTTTCAAAATTCAGGTGTCGCATCCACAATCTTCTCTTCTCTCCCGCGAACTGAATTCAAATGTTTAAACTCAGTTCGCGAACAAGAAATGAAAAAACCGCCTCGTGGCGGCCCGGCGCTGCAATAAAAATGCGCTGGTTGTTACCCCTCAATTTCGTTCGGGGCAAGCCGCCTTTTTAATTTCTGGTTTATCGTTTTTAACATGTATCATCCATTATATGTAGGAGTAAAACAATGTCAAGCGAGTTCCTTATTGACTAGTGCGCGATTCTATCTGATTGCACATTTCAATGAACATATAGCCTTTTTTGTCCAAAAAACATTCATAGACAACAAAAACCCCGCGGAGGGGTTTTTGTGCGTATTTTATAACAACTGATGTTAATTTCGAGAAATATCCTTGCGAAGTCTCTCAAGAAAACGCGCCGCTGACTCCTGACCTCCAAGACCGAACGAGAGTCCAACCGCCAACGAAAGGGCGACAACAACTCCCGTAAACAATGTCTGCGCAAAGAAGTTGGCGATTCCAAGCTGTGAAAGCGCGATGAGGATTGCAAAAATCCATATAGACCACCGCACAAGTCCTCCGAGAAAGTGCGCAATTTGCACCTCTGCCGCGCGAGCGGCACCAACAACCAGCTTCTGCACCGCGTCAGCAACAACCGCACCAACAAGAAGAATCAAGACGGCGACAATGACATTCGGGATAAACGTCAACACAACATCCTGCAAGAACAAGTTAACCTGACGCAAGCCCAATACTTCAAGCGTGGCAACCAAGAATACAACAATGACAAACCACTTCACCAATTCTCCGATAAACCTTCCCGAATCAAGACGGAAACCTCCTTTTGCCAAAAGACCTTCCACGCCGGCAGTTTTAAGAGCGCTGTCAACCTTGATAGACCGAACAATTTGCGCGATAACACGCCCCAACAATACTCCTACAAACCAGCCGACCACAAAAATCACAACCGCGATGACAAGCATCGGAACAAAATTCGCAATTCCAAGCCAAATGTCCTGAAATGATTTGGTGAGTACAACTCCCCAAGTTTCTAATAACATAATATATTGCGCTTATAAATGAAGTAGATAAGCGATGTCGCCCATACTCCACGCGTAAGCAGAAAATTAAACTATAATTAATCTAATAATATAGTCTTTTAAAGCCCCCGTCCGACCATGAAAGGGGAAATTGTTATAGAATATCGGGTTTTAATCCCAATACTCGAGCTTTTTAAAGTCTCTTACAATAATATCATCACTTGAGGAACGTTTTTAGACTAACTGTGGATAACTGTCAACCCTGCCGTAAAGACCACTCAAGAAAGATTAAATTAAACCCCCAATTTATCAATCAAAACTTCATGCGGATAATCAAGAATGTCGCGGATAAACTTGTCATACATACTCCGCCGATAGAGAAAATCATCCGTTTTTATTGCCGCATAATGAAGTTCTCTTCCTATTTCAGATTCAAGTATTTTAATCGCCGTACGAATTGTTCGTTGATTCAGACGTTCCCCCACTATCAACACATCAACCCTGCCGCGCGCGTCCGTTCGCTGCCATTCATTCATAAAAACACCCGAAATAATAACCAATTTCAACGTGCCCGTGTGCCTAAACCGGTCCACAATATTTCCTCGATAAAATGCTTCGCTGTTCAAAAGAATATTCCTCAATTGTTCAATGAACGGAAATTCTTTATTTAAAACCCATCCGCGCACCTTTCGTTTTACGATACGTGATGTTTTTTTTGATTTTTGCGCAACTTCTTTAAAAAAATTCTTGCGTTTAATAAGACCGAGAGTATGCATATGCGCCGTTTCGCGCTTCGCCGTTTCCGGGGTAACCTGCGCGCGCAGTCGTATGTCTTTGACCTCAAACGGCATTTCAGGATTAAACAAAAAAAGGCGCATTATTTTCACATATGCGATTCCGCCGAATAATTTTGCCAAAATATCCATTCATATACTGTACCACAAGCCCAAAAAAGAATATCCATTGACAAATATATATAATTTTGATAATATATATAGAAATGCGGGGCATCTTGTCCTCGCAAATAAAAGGGGGCTTCCGCATAGGGGCCCCTTTGTATTTATTTTAAAAACTTCTCTGTTTTTATGATTTATCAACCTGTTGTGCACAGGTTCTGCACACAGAATCGTAAATAGACCAAAAAAATATCAGTTCTTGCGCCAATTTTCTCAATGGGATTTTTTTCAACAGAACAACACTGCCATCCCCACAATGGTATGCGGTATCATACATATACCTGCGACGCATAAGTTCTCCCTGAATATGCGAGGACCGGAGCAAAATACGCCCCGCCTCCTCGTGCCCAACCTTACGGTAGGCATAATATGCGGCATACACATACACCCAAACCTCAACAGTTCCATTTTTAACATGATCTGCTCCATGATTTATCACCAAAGAAAGAACCGGCAATTTCCACCCGTATTTAGAAAATTGTATTGATGTCGTATCCCCGTCAAAGATATTTGATTTCTTTTTTCCGACGATAAAAACGGCCGCAGACGAAAGAATGGTGTCTAATAAAGACATATATGCCGTGCTGTCCACCTTATTTCCTATCTATATTTTTCTGTATGACATACTATCACGCACGTCACAAAACTGCCACGCTCTGCAAAAAATAAACCCCCGTGGGGGTTTATTTTTTGCGCAATGGCGCGAAACCAGATTGGTGCGGGACTTCATACAAAACGTTCGTGCTTATTTTAGAGTTACTTTCCCACCCGCTGCTTCAATTTTCTTTTTGAGCTCTTCCGCCTCCGCTTTTTTCATTCCTTCTTTGAGCATTGCCGGCGCTCCATCTACCAAATCTTTTGCCTCCTTTAGCCCCAATCCCAACACTTCTTTAATTACTTTTATCACCTGTATTTTTTGATCTCCTCCCGAGGTAAGTTCAACATTAAATGTTGATTTCTCCGCCGCGGGCGCAGCTCCCGCGTCACCTGCCGCCGGCGATGCCGCCGCTACCGCAACCGCCTGCGCGGAAACACCAAATTTTTTCTCCAATACTTTTACCAGCTCGGAAAGGTCAAGAACGCTCATCTTTTCTATTTCTTCAACGAGTTTTTTGAATTTTTCCGGAACTTCTACTTTTTCCGCAGATTCTTCTTTTTTTTCTTCAGTCATGAATATGAGATACCAATATACTAATGCATTCGAATGATACGAATAAATACTAATACCGAGCATTCGTATTCATTCGTATCATTAGTACAATTCGTATATTTGCATCTGTTATTAATTATTAATTTTTTATTTGCGCTATCTGATTGAGCGCGCTTACAAACGACCTATTTACTTCATTCAGCGTCCTCACTGTTTTTGTAACCGGCGCATACATAACCATAACCAGCTGTCCCAAAAGAATGTGCCGTGATGGAACCCGTGAGAGAGAGCGTGCTTCCTCCCGTGAAATAAAGCGATTTTCAAGAATGCCGCCGAGCATTGCGAGCGTTTCTCCGAATTTTTTCTCAAATGTTGCAACGCTTTTTGCCGGCTCAATCGTATCTACGCCATACGCAAGCGCGATTTCACCCTCAAGGTCCGGCAAAACACCCTCTATCCCGGCATCTTTGAGAACCCTGCGCAATAACGTTTTTTTGACGACCGTATAGCTGACTCCGCTCCCGCGCATACTGCGGCGCATCTCGCTTGCGGCAGAAACAGAAAGGCCGTGAAATTTTACAAACACAACCGAAGTTGCTCGTTTCAGTTCATCGGCGATTTTTTTAATAATGCCTTCTTTTTTTTCTCGTGTAAGAGCCATGTCGCAATTGCAAATTGTAAATTGCAAATCTCAAATTTGAAATCTGCAATTTGAAATCTGAAATTAAAATAGTCCTTATAAAAGGACCGGAGGATGTGTAACTAGTCACCGGTCACCTGTCGTCGGTCACCAGTTCCCAATATTCGACCTCGGCGGGACTTATCGCGCCTTTGGCGCCGCCTGCTGTCTCCGATCTATACCGTGAAGTATATACAAAGGAAACATCATCTGTCAAGAGAAAAATCACTCAACGCATTGAGTGATTTTAGTCTACGCTCAACAACCCGTAACATCACCCGCGCCGGATTCGGTGCACACTTTTCCGCCGGTTGCGGTATTTGAGTTGGTATTTGTTGCCGCGGCGTTAATGGCGGTTTTTGCGGCAGGGAAAGAAATGCCGTGTATCGCGGCCGCCCCGACTTGCCCGACCGCTCCCGTAAGCATAAGGACAAACTTTTTCCAAAACGCTTCATCAACATTCGTTGCAAGCAGAGTTGCCTTGCCTTGCGCGTTTATGTGGTAAATCGCGCCCATAGTCGCCCCGCTTGATGTTTTAACTTGAGTATAAAACACCTGTTCCCGCAAAAGCGGACCTTTGGAAATCCTACTGTGATAGAGTTCCGGTTTGCTTGCCGCACATCCCGCGAGGAGAAAGGCGGCGAGACAGAACGCAACGAATCGTCCCATTGCCATGGCGCGCTCTCTCCGCGTATCCTGTTTCTGTATATAGTATATCAAAAAAAGCGAGAAAAGCATGTCTCGCGCATCTCCGGAAATGATAATACACGGTCTTTGGACGAAATTACCGTATCAGCGGACGCGCTATTCTAAAACGCGGTCGGGCGTTTCAATATAATACGTGCGCGCTTCTTTTTGTTTATCATTCAAGTTTCCCACAATTAATATGCTCACAATACTGATGAGGATAATAATAATGAAGCGCGTAAAAAATTTTAAAAATTCCGGAGTAAGAAATTTGCTCATATCTTTCAGTATATCATATGCGTGCCGTTACGCGGTATTGAAAAGACCGGCGAACCGGTCTTTTGTCGTAAAAATTATTTGCTCGGCGGTATTACCGTCGCTTTTCCGACAAGCACTTTTTGATGTTCCTCGTTGAAACATGTCGCGGTGAACACCACGCGACCTCTCTCCCTATCAATCTGCGACACCACAACCTCTGCGGTAATCTTTTCTCCCAAGAACACGGGCTTTAAAAATGTGAGATCTTGTGAGCAATAAATTGTTCCGGGGCCGGGAAGTTTTTTGCCTAACGCCGCGGATATAAGTCCGGCGGTGAGAAGCCCGTGGGCAATTCGCGAACCAAAACGCGTCTCTTGCGCGAATGATTCATCAAGGTGCACCGGCTGATTATCTCCGGTGACGTCGGCAAACAATTCAACGTCGCGCGCTGAAATCGTTTTTGTGAATGTCGCCGTATCTCCAATACGAATTTCGTTAATTGTTTTTCCTGTCGGCATTTCCTTGCGCGCGGGACCAAGCCATGCAAGAAATAACATTTTCCATAGTTCGTACAAATACATCTGCGGGAAAAACAATACGGGCATCGGCGTGTTCGCGGGCGCGGTCTTGCTCATTTCTTATACCTCCGTATGCTTCTCTCTTTAGTATATTCTCTTATTCCTGTTCTTGCGCACGATGCGAATCGTTCAAAAACATACTCAAGAACAATTTTTGTGGATAACCTGTGTACAAACTGTGTTTTTGTAAAACCTCCTACGGGGTAACGCCATACACCCAGTTGATGATGCCATAATCGAGATGCGGTGGCGGATTAGAGCCATACAGGAAAAAGTTTCTAAACTCATTTAAGTCATTGTCAAACGCCGGACCGGAACGAAGATGATAAATAGCGGTAAAATACGAGTCCCCTTGCGCGGCGCCATCATACGAATCAAACTGCATTCTCAATGTTGATAAGCCGAGAGAGTGCCCCGCGGTAATCGTAGAACTCGCCACGGCGCCGTGGTATACATCCCCATAACGGGTTCCCGCCGGCATTGCGGAGGAAAGATATGTGCAGGAAATCCACGCGCCCGGCGCATAATATCCACCCTCAACATAACTTTCCGTATTTGGTTCGCAATAATAACCGATGGAAAGAATGGTAACGCTATTTTGGGCGCGCGGAGTTCCGTTTATGGCATTTCCTCCCGCATCCGTTCCGTTTTTAGTAAATGTATTATTTGATTTCCAGTTTGATGAAAGTGCGCCGTCGGTTGATATGCTCACTCTTTCCATTGAGGTGTGGTCGCCGACGGCGCCCGCGCACCACGAATTTCCACAACCGGATAGCGCCGGTGTTTGGTCAAGCGTTGTCGTCGCTTGCCCGCCAAGTATATGAATAAGCGACAGCACTTCTCCTTCGTTTGAAAGCCCCGAACCACCTTCGCCGCTGAACGCGACAGAAATATCCGCCGACACACTTGTCGTCGTATCATTTGTCCGTTCAATAAGATAAAAATTACTAGACGTGGCGATACCCGAGAGTTGGATGGATGGGGCGCCATCTTCCGCGAGGAGCATAATTCGTGACATATCAATGGTATATGCCGAACGATTGTATAACTCAATCCACTCGTCAGAGGATGAAAATTCTGTTCCCGCCCACGCAATTTCATTTATAACAATCGGGCGATTAAACACTGTTATGGTTTCTGCCGAGCTCGTCGCGCCATTTCCCAATGTGTCATACGCGGCAATTTGAATCGCGTATGTGCCATCTCCGGAAACGTCAATAGTTCCGGATGTTCCCGTCGTAGTTGCAATAAACGCTCCGTCTTGCACGAGGGAAATATACGAAATATCTGCCGCGGAAGACAGCCATGAGAGATGGAGCGTCGTGCCGCCGGAAAGACACGCGCTTGCGGTGAGCGAATATCCGCATTCAAGAACAGAGAAAGAATCAATCGCGGGCGGTGTGGTGTCTATAATAACGACCGTATCTGTTGATGTCGCGGTTTCTCCATATTCATTCGTCGCGATGAAACGAAGTGTTGTTTCTCCTTCGGGAAAATCCGTTATCGGGAGAATCCAGTTTTCATTTTCATCCGCAGTGGTTGTCGCGTCGTTGAAATCATTTGAAATAATGAGCGTTCCTGATGCGGCGCCGGAAAATGTAACGGCATTTGCCGCAACGCTCCACGGAAATGAAGCGGGGGAAAGTACTGTCGGAGCGGATACCGCATACGAAACGCCGGCTTCTTCCGATGTGTCTGCGCTCTCTTCGGCCGGCGGCGCAGTATCTTCCGCGGGAATTTCTTCGTTTTCGCTGTTGTCCGGCGGCGGCGCGGACGCGCCGCCGCCCCCGCCTCCGCCAAACCCCGGTTGATACGGGGTCGGCATTGAATTGTTATTTTGTACGGGAATAATAGTAATGCTTTGGGGCGCAGAGTCATTTGACGCGGGCATATCCACGGCGTCTTCTTGTGTTGGCGTATCAGACAATTCCAAACTAGATGTATCTTCGGGCACGTCCCCTTCCGATGGAACAGCGTCGGCAGACGATGGCGGCGCGGGTGGCGGCTCAACGGTGTTTTCTTCCTGCGCGGAGTTACCATCTACTACCGACGCCACCGACGCTTGTTGGGCGCGTTGCGAGTCATTTTCTAATTCATCATATGGGACACTACCGCCATAGAGCGCGGTGGCGATGTTATAGATTTTCTCTTTGGTCGCGTCAACCGCTTTTTGAAACCAATTTCTATTTTTTTTATAAAGCGCTTTCGTTTGTTTTTCTTTTTTAACTTCGTCAAAAAATAATTTTATAACCCCCGCCCCGTGAAGCACCGCTTGTTGAGAAAGAAGATTCCAGTAGTTATTTAAAACAAGTTCTTTTGGATCAATCAGTGTATAGGCATCTTCTTCGAGCTGATAATTTGATTTTGTAAAATCAATTTTTCTTTGATAATAAGCAATTTCATAATTAGTTCCATCAATAATATTTCGTATAAATTTTCCATTTAATTTTAAAGAAGGTAAAAAATATGTTGTTTGAATAATAGTATCCTTACTAAAAAAATTATTATTTGAATA
>CAZKXD010000025.1:8134-10401 GCA_964556765.1 uncultured Candidatus Saccharibacteria bacterium
TGCCAATGAATTAAAATACGCATCAAGATTTTCATATACGATTGGTCTCTTGTCGCGCAATTCCCCCAATACATCAATATTCTCAACATCAAACCGCGCAGTCCACGCCTCATACGGGCTTCCCCATTCAAACGCGGGAGGGTGCGGGTCATTTCTCGTATGGTCGGGTACGCTTGCGTCCTCAATAAGATGAAGCGTGTGTCCCAACGACTCAAGCCCGCGCTCTTTGTCACCCCACGCATATTCATAAATCGCCCGCTCCCATGAATAATCAGAGTTAGCTCCATAAAACTCTCTTACTGTTCCGTATAGCGCTTTTTCTGTCGGGTTTGAAATAATACCGAAACTATAGCTTGCCTGCGCCAACGTGTCCTTCGCCCAATCTTTTGATTTTTGCCACTCAACGCCGAGCATCGTAATACCGCGGTCATACACAGGGTCATAAAAATGCTGAAGTGCGCGGGTACCTACATCCTCGTCAATGCTCCCGCGCATCACTATTTCTTTTTCTGATTCACTCAGTTGCAATTCCAAATAGTGAGCATTAAAAAATCGTACAATTTCGCTAGTCAATGCGGGGTGTGTCGTATCATCACTATAAGCAAACAAAAAATCATTAATTCGTAAAAATAAAAAAATTATTATCACAAACACCAACAAAGGTTTGTATTTATAATTCATATATGACCGAAATTAAAATCGCCGATATCGTCAAACAGAGAGACGTCGAAATTAATATTTGAGAAAGATCAAATTCCCATATTTTCGGTACTTTCGTGTTTAAAAACCTTAAAGAGAAGTTACAGAAAAGAGCAAAAATCAAAGGGAGCAAAAACCACGGATAAATTATGATTTGATATGCTGGATCATAATCAGATAATAATACTCTCCAAAAAATTATTAGAAGAAATACAAGAACTACACAAACACTAAAAAAAGATATGATGAAATTATATTTATTAAACGAGTCTATAAAATTATTTATTGCTATCTTTAGAATAAGAGAAAGGGCTATAACAAGCAAAATAGCGGGGGTGGCAAATATAAATCCCGCAAATAACCAGACTCCTATCGATTCTCCCCCACCCCCAACAAGCGGTAAAAGAACAATAAATACACCAATAACTACGGTCCAAAAAATAAATATATGGCGCCAATCTAATTTATTTCGATGAAAATTATTTATAGATCTATTATCTTCCATACGCCGCTTGGTATGCTAGAAAAACTCACTTGTAATTCCGTTTCGTTCTCCGAATTAAAAAAATAAAAAATAAAACTAGAACCATCTCCGGTAAAATCCTTTTTCGTAAAATTCTCCGAGAGCTCGGCTGACAAAAGTTTTAAATTTTGTGCATTCTTAACATCATTTAAAAATTTTAGTTTTTCCTCCCTCTCATCCGGTAAAAAGTATTTGCTTGCGAGCTCAATATCTCCCGCTTCAAGCGCAGAGATAAATAATTGCAGAGTCTCTTCGGGCGTCGCGCCTCCGTATGTGTCATTCTGATACGCCGTTTCAAGATCGTTAAAATATTTAATGAGCGCTCGTTTTTCCCGCACTTCGGGATTAAGATATGTTCCGCCAACCCATACCAAAAGCGCGACAAACATAATTCCCAAAAATCCAAATAAAAACTTTTTGCTTGTATTATTCAGCATAATTTCTAATCTTATACAAATTTTAGAAAAAAACACTTGACTAATAAAAAAATTATATCATACCGTCTGCCCCCAAAACCGACAACAAAACCAAACGACAAGGCCAACAACAAAGCCAAATCCACGGTCGCTCAACCCCCAAACTCTGGACATCCGATGTCCAGTATATTAAAGTGTATGCATAAAATAATATTATACTAAAAATGCTACTTTTTCACATACTGAATCGGGGGGTCGACAAAAGAAAAGTCTTTATGAACAATCAAGACTATGTTCGTTTTATTCACGGTCGCTCAACCCCCAAACTCTGGACATCCGATGTCCAGTATTGAATATTGAGATTTGTGTTGGAAAAACAAACGAAACGGTGTTATGTTGTTATGCGGCGAAGAATAGAAAATAAAGGTTCCTCGGGGCACTTCGAGTGGTGACCTCAGTGGAACCAAGCCCCGAGGCATTACTTGGTGCTCGCTCTGCCCGCTCATGCGCGCGGCGGAGCCGCGCGGTATTAACCTATATTCAAACGAATGAGTCGCTCGTGCGCGGCGGAGCCGCGCGGTATTAACCTATATTCAAACGAATGAGTGAAATGAGAAAATTTATTTTCT
>CAZKXD010000026.1:0-10131 GCA_964556765.1 uncultured Candidatus Saccharibacteria bacterium
CAATCCGCAGTATGTTTTTGACCGCTTTTGATTTGCCGAAAGCGGTTTATATCGCGACAGCCGGAGCAATCGGGCTATTAGTAGATTCAACTCGTATTATCACTTACTTTACCGGCGGCGCCACACTCCCAAAAGAACTTTGGTACGGGTTGCTCCTCTTTATTCCGGTTTCGTTTGTCGGAGCGCAGGTCGCAAAGAAAATAGTGGACAAAATCCCGCAAAACAAATTTCGTATGGTAGTGGCCGTTTTTCTATTTATCATTGGAGCAAAATTAATTCTATTTCCATAAGCTGGAAAAAGCGGATTGTATTTTTGTTTTAGAAAGTCACGATACGCGAGTTGCTGAATACACGGCAGATTTATTTTTGAAAGATTTTGCCCCGCTACCATTTCTATATAGCTTCTCTCTATGATAAAAAACAACATTCCAACATTCTTGAGAATGTGAGAATGTTGTAATTGATGTCAGACACCTTTTTCGCCCCATTTCGTCGCGCCGGTCTCGCGCGGCTTACATACGCGCCGCCGCTTTCAACACGGAAAGAAATCCGCTATAATACAAATATGAAAATTTTTTTAGATGATCAAATGAATGAACCGGAAATGCCAAATCGATAGGTTCCCGAAGGATATGTCGGTGTCCATAATTTTAAGGAGTTTAAAAAAGCGCTTGAGGAAGCTCTTGCCCGCGGCGAAACGATAGAGGCGCCTGATATTGATGAAGGCAAAAGAAATACCGCATCCGTGGGGTGAAATGGAACGGAAAAATCGCTAGACGAATTTATAATTGCACACAAACAAAAAGATGAAAGTCCGAATAAAAAGGATAGACAAAAACTTGCCTTTGCCGGAATATAAAACCGCGGGAGCCGTCGCATTTGACCTTGCCGCGCGAATAAGCATAGAAATTATGCCCAAGACAGTGGTATGTGTTCCGCTTAATGTGGTCATTGAGCTACCGGAGGGATATATGCTATTGATTGCTCCGCGAAGTTCTCTCCACAAACGAGGGCTTATGCTTGCGAACAGCGTGGGAATAGGAGATAGGGATTTTTGCGGAGATAATGATGAATACCTTGCCGCGCTTTATAATTTCAGCGACACGTGCGTACATATAGAGCGGGGGGAACGTCTGGTGCAAGGCATTTTTAAAGAATATAGCAAAGCGGATTGGGAAGAAACAGACAAGATGGGAAATCATTCCCGTGGCGGATATGGCACAACAGGCTATATATAATTTCCAATTGCGTGCGCCGTATGAGATGGTATGCTTACAATAGAGGGTCTCATTCAGAGGTGTTTGTGATGAAAAAATATCGCGATTCGGGTCTCGCGGCGCTTCTCGGAACCATAACTGCCGTATTGGCGTATGATAGTTTCCCGTACGGGAACTGGGAATTTAACGCGATTGTCTCCGCTGTTTGTTTTGTGGCCGCAATTATTTTGCTTCGTTTCCCGCGTAAGAAAAATTGATATTATCGATTTTCTTCGTGTCCGCCATCTGTAACGGCGGGCGCGTTTTTTATATTTTCCGGCGGCTGATTATCATAGGCATTTCCTAGGCGAGCATATCGCCGTTCTGTTATTGCATCCTGTTCCTGCACGATAACTTCTTTTAATTTGTACGGTCGCGCCACATTTTTTAAAATAAATTCACGGCTTTGTCCCGCGGTTTGCATATGAATATCGCCATATCCGAGAAATGTTGCAAAAATACTCGGAACCTGAACGGTGATGTCCTGAATCAAATCAAGGCGCGATGTGGATATTTTTCTGTTGAACAAACCTCGCTGGTCAACATCTATCATATGTTTATTGGTAACAATCCACATATCAAGATAATAATCCGTCCATATGTATGTGAACATAAGCCACAATATGATAATCCAAATGACATAGAGGTACCACAGAAACGGCTCAACGGTGACGCCGGTTAAAATTTTGTTTATGGAAATATTTTTTGCTTCCGCGAGAAAGATAAGAGGAAGAAGCGCAAAAATAAAAATAAATGTTGTTTCGGTAAAAAATACGAACGAATGTTTACGCGCCGTATAAATAATATGTTCATCGGGTGCAAGGTGTATCATACGATATAATAATTTTTACTTTATGCGAGGGAGCTTCTAAGCAGAATGCCGGCAACGGCAAGGAGAACGATGGTTATAATGATATATCCGACAACAAGAGTGCTTGTTATTTTCGCGTGAGTGCCAAAGCGAACCCAGTGGTAAATATAGCTGATACTTGCGATAACGGCGATAAACGCAACGATTGCGTAGATGAACAAAACAACGGATGATGAAATTACCATATAGTCTTATAATATAAACGTATAATACAGTATAGCATAAAAATATATCGCGGGTTTTGCCCAGTGGATATGTTGATGTGGCGATTCCCTCTTCTCGCGTGGTATACTTATATACAGATATATTATTAGATTTAACACACACAGCATATATGGAATTTTTTAAAAAGTTATTTGGGGGAGGAAGCGGTACCGATAACGGCACACAGCCGTCATCAGAGGAAAATTTTACGTGTGGAAGTTGTGGCAAGGAATTGCCGGTATCACAAAAAAAACAATCTACCGAGGGCGAAGGGGAGCATGCAAAGAATACCTGTGAATTTTGCTAATTGGCAATAGTTGGCGCAGAATCATTGTATTTCGGGATTGCGTGTTATATTGTATATAGTGGCGGCGACGCTTCTCGCATGTGCATAGCGGCGACTGGCGGCGGCACTCATATAAGGACATTTGTTTCGGAGTTCGCATCCGCCAGTCACCACTGTGCGTACTAAAAGCAATCGCACCATACAAAAACGCTTGTTGCCGCCCCGCGTGCGGGAGCGCGTGCTCCTTTCGGGCGCAACAACTATGCGCGTGGGAGGACCCGCGCGGTATTTTTATGTCGCAAAAAATATAAAAGATTTGCAAGACATCCTTTTGTTTGCAAAGAACGCCTCCCTGCCGGTTTTTATTTTAGGCGGAGGTTCAAATATCGTTGTTTCCGATGAGGGGTTTGACGGCGTTGTCATACGCCCTGACATTAAAGAAGTGCGCATTGAAGAAACCGACGGTGAGCACGTTGCAGTGCTTGGCGCCGGCGAAGAGTGGGATGCGTGTGTTGAAAAAATTACCGCAAAACATATTTTTGGCGTGGAAAATCTTTCAGCAATTCCCGGAACAGTTGGCGCCGCTCCGGTGCAAAACATCGGAGCATACGGAACGGAATTGAAAGAATATGTCGCATCTGTTGAGGCGCTTGACGCGCGGAGCGGCGAAATAATGCATATTCCGCGTGAAGCGTGCCGTTTCGGATATCGGGACAGTATATTCAAGCACGCTGAGGGCGCGCACTTAATCATCACAAGAGTTACACTTCGTTTTCCTAAAGAACAAAAAGCGGCGCTTACCTATAAAGATATTGTTGAGTATATATCCGCGCGCGCCATTGACGAAACGACACTTTCGCCGGAAGATATTCGTCGTATGATTATTGCAATTCGGGCGCACAAATTGCCTGACGTCCGGAGCGTGGGCACGGTCGGGTCATTTTTTAAAAACCCTGTTATTTCTAAAGAGAAATTTCTCGCGCTATCCCATATATATAAAGGGCTACACGGCTATGAGAGGGAAGACGGAACGGTAAAAATCCCGCTTGCGTGGGTTATTGAACATATATGCAAGAAAAAGGGATTGCGGAAAAATGCGGTTGGCGTTCACGACGAACACGCGCTTGTGCTTGTTAATTACGGCGGCGGCACCGCGCAAGAAATTAAAGAACTGGCTGATGAAATTAAGAATGACATTATGCGCCACACCGGCATTGAAGTGCACAATGAAATTTCTTTTGTCGGCAGATTTTGATGAAAATCAAGGAGCGAAGCGATTATGATTTTCTCATCCTGTTAAATAAAATTTGCTCTGCAAATTTTAAATTTTTCAAAAGAAAAATTTATTTAACAGGATTCTCAAATTTTATATTCGCTAACGCTCATTAAAATTTGGAACTTATCCACAACTTTTTTAAAATCATTCTTGTTTTTTTGATGCGTGTGTTTGATAATTATAATAAGGGTCGAATTAAAAACATAACTCCATTTTGTTACATAGTATAATTTAAAAATTTTTATACTATATGACAGACAGCTACCATGAAACGAAGAAAAAAAGTTGCGAAGAAACGGAAGGCTGCGCCAAAACGAAAGAAAGCAAAAAAACCCGCGAAGAAACGATCTAGTCGCCGACGAAGGAGATAAGATCAATTTTCTCAACAGGTTTCTTGCAGCCTCGGTTTATACCGAGGCTGTTTGTATGATAGTATAGGATAATATGATTTTCAAGAATTGGTTCTCGCACGAGAAATATATCCTCAAAAAACTTGAACCGATAGTTACGGAAATTAACGCGTTAGAGCACGGTATAAAGGGTCTTTCCGACGAGAATCTGAAGGAGAAAACTCGCTATTTTAAGGAATTATTAAGCCACGGCAAGACACTCAATGATATATTGCCGGAGGCGTTTGCCGTTGTGCGCGAGGCGGCATTTCGCACGCTCGGGCAACGCCCCTATGATGTTCAGCTTTTGGGTGGAATCGTATTGCATCAGGGCAATATCGCGGAGATGAAAACCGGTGAGGGAAAAACGCTTGTCGCCACGCTTCCCGTGTATTTGAACGCGCTTGCGGGAGCGGGAGTTCATGTGGTTACGGTAAATGATTATCTGGCACGGAGGGACGCCGTGTGGATGGGACAGATTTACGCGATGCTCGGACTTTCCGTGGGGGTCATCAACACAAACAATGAATCATATTTATATGACAAAGGACATACGGAAGTAGACGCGACGCGTGACGAGCTCGGCTCATTTAAAATTGTATATGAATTTTTACGCGAAAGTACGCGCGCGGAAGCATACGCGGCGGACATCACGTACGGAACGAATAATGAATTTGCGTTTGATTATCTTCGGGATAATCTCGCGTATACGGCCGCCGAATTGGTACAGAGAGATTTTGCATACGCGATTGTTGATGAAATAGACTCCATTTTGATTGACGAAGCGCGAACGCCGCTTATTATTTCGGCGCCATCGCAAGACCCCGAAAGTTTATACCACACATTCGCGCGCATTGCCGTTGCGCTTCACCCCGATTCGGATTTTACCGTTGACGAAAAACTCCGCGCGATATCGCTTACCGATGACGGAATTACAAAAGCGGAAAAAATGCTCGGGGTTGAAAATATATATACGGAAAAGGGGATAAAATATGTTCATCATCTGGAAAATGCGATTCGCGCGAAGGCGCTTTTTCAAAAAGATAAAGAATACGTAATTCGTGACGGGAACGTGGTGATTGTTGACGAGTTTACGGGGCGTCTTCAGCCGGGAAGGCGCTGGTCGGAGGGGCTTCATCAGGCGATAGAAGCGAAAGAGGGGCTGTCAGTCCAAAAAGAATCCCGCACGGTGGCGTCAATCACATTTCAAAATTATTTTAGATTGTATAAAAAACTTTCGGGAATGACCGGAACCGCGCAAACAAGCGCGGAGGAGTTTTCGCGCGTCTACAATTTGCCGGTCATCTCCATACTGATGCATCGGGAAAATGCGCGCGTTGACCATGACGATCTTATTTTCCAAACGGAAAAAGGAAAATATATCGCGGTGGTGCGGAAAATACGCGAACTCCACGAAAAAAAACAGCCCGTATTGGTTGGCACCGTTTCCATTGAAAAAAACGAAACGCTTTCGGCGCTTTTGAAACAAGAGGGGATTCCGCACGAAGTGCTTAATGCGAAAAATCACGAACGGGAAGGAGAAATTATCGCGCAAGCGGGAAAAAAGGGCGGAGTTACCATTGCGACAAATATGGCGGGACGAGGTGTTGATATTGTGCTTTCGGGCAACCCTCCCGACCTTGCGGCGCAAGACGAAATTCGGAATGTCGGGGGATTGTTTGTTATCGGAACAGAACGGCACGAGGCGCGGAGAATTGATAATCAATTGCGCGGGCGTTCCGGCAGACAGGGAGACCCGGGGGAAACGCAGTTTTTTCTTTCCCTTGAGGACTCGCTTATGCGGGTATTTGCTTCCGATGTTATCAAAAAAATGATGGGACGATTCGGCATTCCGGAGGAGCTTCCGATTGAAAATAGAATTATTACGCGCGCGCTTGAATCGGCGCAGACAAAAATTGAAGGGTTTCATTTTGACGCGCGTAAGCAGGTTTTACAATATGACGACGTGCTCAATCACCAACGAAAAAGTATGTATGAATTGCGGCGAAACATATTGTTGGAAGATCGCGCGGTGGTAGAGGAATTCATTAACAATATCGTATCGCAGGATGCAAACGCGCGCGCCGCCGCGGAGGAAAAGAAAAAACAAATGGGTGATGATTTATTTTTAAAAACATCCGCGGGAATTATTTTGAGAACGATAGATATATTTTGGATGGAGCATCTGGAGACGATGGAGTATCTTCGTTCAAGCGTTAATTTGCGCGCGTACGGACAGCGCGACCCGCTCGTTGAATATAGAAAAGAAGGGCTTCAGATGTTTAAGGCAATGCGCGAGGCAATCAATATGCATGTCTTATCAATAATACAAACGATTGAAGCAAAAACAGCGGAAAATGTTTCTCGGGAGCGGGAGGTTGATATGAAAAATATATCGGCAAGTCATTCCGGCGAGGGAAATGGCGGAAGCCCACGTCCGAATGTATCAGAAAAACCAAAAAACGCAGATGGAAAAATGATAGGCAGAAATGACCCGTGTCCATGCGGAAGCGGAAAGAAATATAAGAAGTGCCATGGTTCGTAGAGGATAGGGAAAAACCCAAAAAACCTCGTAAATAGCTCGAAAAAAGGCGAAAGCCCCGTGAGAAATCACGGGGCTTTTGTATTGCGATTTGAGCCGACGAGAAAAACAGGCACGGCTCAAATCGGAGCGCACAAGCCCCCCGCTGAATCGACGCGCTGGCGAAAGCGAGCGCCATCGGGAAGGCGGGAGGGTGCTCCTCAAAGGTCGGGCAGCCGACGCCAAAGATCGGCAAACATTAATCACGTAGCACAAACAGATGACTACAAAACAAGAGATAGCAAAAATCATCCGCAAGCGGATACCGAGCGTAGTCGAGGAGCGAATCCTCCCGCCGATGCTCGACGAAATCGCCGACTGGAGCGGAGAACTCGCAGGAGAGCTCGCCACCCTTTCCGCGGATGACGAAAAAAAGGTCGACAAGGCATGGGAAGCGCTGCATCGGGCGCTGATTGCAGAGACGCTCAAGCAGCTTAAAAGCCATGCCGAAAAGAGAAATTACAAATCAAACTAAAAGACCCCCCGAAGGGAGTCCCGAGACAAGCTAACAACTCAATCGTCTCAAAACTGCCTTCGGAAGTCAATAGCAACATTATGCACAACACATTAAACACACCGCAGGCGCAAGTTCGCAGAGGGCAGCCGACAAAGGCGGCAGCGCCAACGGCTCAAAAGCCGCAGCCCCAAGACACATTCTTCACGCCGATCGGAAACACAAAACCTTACTTCAAAGCAGGGTTCGAAGGTTTCGCTGGATCGGGAAAAACCTACACCGCAGCGCTGGTGGCGATTGGACTCCATAAAAAAATCCAATCGAAAAAGCCCGTCGTCATTTTCGATACCGAAAAGGCGGCGAAATTCCTCAAGCCGATTTTCACCGAAGCAGGCATTGAGGTGCTCGTCCGCGAGTCGAAATCGCTCGCCGACCTCAAAGAGACAATGACCCGCCTAAGGCAGGGCGCAAGCGACGTCCTCCTTATCGATTCAATCTCCCACGTCTGGGAAAACTTCCTGCAATCCTACGCCGAGAAGGTGCGTCGCACCCGCCTCGAATTCCAAGATTGGGGCGTGATCAAGCCGACGTGGAAACGGGAGTTCAGCGACCTGTTCGTGCAAGACCCGTACCACATCATCATGAACGGGCGCGCGGGCTACGAATACGACAACGAAAAGAACGCCGATACGGGCAAGCGCGAGATATTCAAATCGGGAATCAAGATGAAGGTGGAGGGCGAAACCGCCTACGAACCCGATATGCTCGTCCTCATGGAGCGCTTCGAAGAAGTGCTCGGAGACGACAAAAAGGTATGGCGCGAGGCAACGGTTATCAAAGACCGATCGACGCTACTCGACGGCAAGACATTCAAGAATCCGTCGTTCGAGAACTTTGCTCCGTCAATCGACGCGATGCTTGAAAATCCGCTGCCCCGAGACGCATTCGCAATGCCCGAGGGCGACACAGGACTCCTGTTCAGAACAGAGGAGGAAAAATTTGAGTGGCGCAGGGAGCGCGACAAGGCGCTCGAGGAGCTGGACGGCTTGCTTACCCGAATTGACCCAGCGTCAACGGGCAAGGGAAAGCAGCTCAAGCTCGACCTGCTCGACAAGATATTCGGCACTACCAGCATGACCGCAATCGGAGAGCTCCGACCCGAGCAGATCATGGAAGGATACAAAAAAATCGGGCTCGAAGCGGTCAAGATGGGCATCGCCGAGATTGTCGAAGTGGACGGACGAAAGCGGCTCGTTGCCAAGCCGACGGGCAATGGCAATGGGAACGGTAACGGAAACGGAAATGGGCACGGGGACGAACCCAATAAAAAACCCGCCGAGGCAAGAAGGGAAGCTAAGAAATAAGGCAATTAGCTTCCGACTCAGCCCTCATCGCGGGAGCGTGAGGTCTGAGATGGGAAGCGAATCCCAAAGGTCGAGACAAGCCAACATAAAAATTTAAAAACAATGAAATACCAATTCAACCTTGAATGGGACGAACTGCCCGAGGATTTCAAGGAGCAAAAAATAAAAGAGTGGATCGAGGGCGGCGATCCCCGCGACTGCGAGGACTGCGACGGAACGGGCAGCATAACCGAAAAAATTCCCGCGCACCAAGAAGCTGGAGAAGTCGTGGACGAGCAGGTCAAAGAATGGGGATGCAAAACCTGCGACGGGGAAGGAAAGGTTGACCCCGATCCCGACGATTTGCACCAGCAAGAGGAAGCAGAGGAATACATCAAAGCGCACTTCCCCATTTATTTCTGATGGCTCTCGACACTGCTCCTCGCGAAAGCGGGAGCAGTGATGGGGAGCGATCCCCAGCAGAAACATTAAAAACGCAGGTCGAGCGTGCCCTGCAGCAAAGGCAGGAAACTCGGGACTTTTGATCCGAGCTTTTCTTCTTCTCGCGCCGAACAGGGCGAAGCGTCAAAAAATTATGACGCCTTCTTTTCTTCCCAACAACATGGATGAGCAAAATAAAAAATCAATAATCCCAAACACCACGCAAGTCCCGAATTTTGTGCTTGACGAACTTCTGCCGACGCTGAGCGACGTCGAGCTTCGGATCGTCCTCATTGTTACGCGCCAAACCCTCGGCTGGGTTGAGGACAAGGAAACAGGAAGGCGGAAGGAGCGCGACTGGATCAGCCGATACCAGCTTCAGAAAAAAACGGGCAAGAGCGGCTATCGAATCAGCAAGGCGATCGACTCGCTTATTAAGGGCAGAGTCATAGAAGCGTACAGCGAAAAGGGCGAGCTTTTGGATACGGCGGACAAAAGAGCAAAAGTCGGCGGCAAAATTTACTACCGCCTGCAGACGCAGCAGCAATCCCTGTTCAGCAGGCAGAACAGACCCCGCACAAAAAGTGCGGGGGCGGGAATTTTCAAGGAAACGCCTCAAAAGTTTTTATGCCCCGCACAAAAAGTGCCCCCCACAAATAGTGCCCCTACAAAAGAAACCTTTTCTACAAAAGATAATGCTAAAGCAAGCGAGCTTGATTCCAATAAGAAAAAACTGCCGACGATAGCGCTCATGGGAGCATTCAAGCGCTACTGCGAAAGGATACGGCGCGAAAAGCCGACGTTTGGGCGCGGCAAGGACGGAAACCTTATAAAGCGAGCGCTGAAGCACCTCACTCCGTTCCAGCTCGAGATGCTTTTTATTTGGCATTTGCAGGAAAACAAAAAAATGCGGGCTACGATTGGCGCTGCGCTTTGCAGAGAAGTCATCGATTCGTTTCTTGAGGCGAGCGGCAAGGAATACGGATTTTACGGACGGCTCGAAGGCATGGCTCCAAACTGCGACGCGGGG
>CAZKXD010000027.1:0-294 GCA_964556765.1 uncultured Candidatus Saccharibacteria bacterium
TAGATCGTTAACCACAAACCGCTCTTATCGCGGTACTCTATTTTGCGTATACCCGCTCTTTTGATAAGCGTCATACAGGGTACGGCGCTCATATTTTTCTTGTGGTAAAGACTTGCGCTGAGAGACAAACACGGCAGAGCGCTCACAATATTTCCGCTTTTCTTCCACCTTCCGGCGATGATAATCTGTGCTCCCCACAGGCGCTTCTCGTTTCCGCAAACACGCCCGAGGGCGTCAATGATTGCTGAAAATTCCGCGTGTACCCCGCGTTCTCCTATGGAATGGTTGTGTCCC
>CAZKXD010000027.1:324-10096 GCA_964556765.1 uncultured Candidatus Saccharibacteria bacterium
GCGCCCATTTGCACATTACACGGCGACCTCAAAAGAATCTCAATTGCGATTTCTCGTGGGTCACGGTTGACCAATGTATCCTCCTTTCCGCTATCTTTCTCAACGGTCTTTTACACTAAATGTATTATACATTATTTTCATAATATGTCAAAGAATTGGACTTATTAAAAAATATAAAAGTAAAAAAAGAGCGGTTAAAAACCGCTCCGAGAGTTGCGTGGAAATACCAGAAGGTTTCTTGGCAGGCAGGACACGAAGCCAACCTCTGATTCGGGTGCCAGATAATCATACGATGACACAGAAACACCCGACCAGCTTCCTGTTTCTTTGTTGTACTCTAGACCCTCTTTGTCACGTGGCGTGCGCGGAAATATTTGTACGAGTGTATTTCCGGAATAAACGGGAGCCTCGGCATTCTTTATGGTGAACACGTATTTGCTCTCGCCGACTTCTATTGGGAATAAGTGTTGTTGGGCCCTTTTGTGTTTAACCGCGTTTGGATAATTTGAAAGAATCCAATCAAGAAGATTCCACGAAAAGTAAAGCTGTTTATCGGATTTATAATTAACCACAATGGTGTATGAGTAGGTATTGTTTTTATCATCCTTGCTCACTGTACGGGTGGTATTTAGGTAAAAATCAAAACCCGAACTGTAGGATGAAGTGTCCACCGCCCTATTTAAAGGAAATGGTCGTGGAAAGTTTGGGTCTTCATAAGCGTATAGAGGAGAAGCGACAATGGTTGCAAAGAATATCGCGCACACAAAACGAAGCGCCGCAATTCTCTTCATTGTTTAAATGCCCCTTTCCCGTAGATCTTGCACTATACTATAATGGCATCTTGTTTTTTGCAATAGCTATCCCCACAAAAGCGCAAAACGGGCTGCTTTTAAGGTACAATTAATATATTCAAATACACTACATATATGCGCGTAAGTGAAAAACAATTGGAGGAATTTCTTCTTGACGCGGACCTCGTCAGTAAAAAACGACTTGATGAAGCGTCTCACACCGCCCTTAAAAGCGGCGAATATTTGGGAGATGCGCTTATGCGGCGAGGAGACATCACGGAAGACGAACTTCGAAAGACAGAGGCGTACATTCTTGGTATTCCGTTTGTAAACCTTAAGGGGCAAAAACTTGATTTTGATATTCTTTCTCTTATTCCCGAACCGATTGCGCGGAGTCACAACATTATCGCGTTCAAAAAAGTAAATGCTTCTCTTGAAGTGGCGATGCTTGATACTGATGATTTGAGCGCGATTGATTTTGTCAAAAAGAAAGTAAATTTGAGAATTCTTCCGCGTCTTACGGACGCGGAATCAATCCAGTCGGCTCTTCTGCAGTATCAAAAAAGTCTGAAGGCGGAGTTCGGGGACATTATACAAAAAGAAGCGGAAACGCTGGACAAATTGCCGATTTCCGGAGACGAAGAACAAAAAGATGAAAAAGATTTGAGGAAACTTGCCGAAGATTTGCCGGTTGTTCGCATCGTAGATACGCTTATTCGGCACGCGGTTTTGCAGAGCGCGTCCGATATTCATATTGAACCGATGGAAGACAAGGTTCTCGTGCGTTATCGGATTGATGGTATTTTGCACGACGCGATGGATCTCCCGCGGCACGCGGCATCCGGCATTATCGCGCGCATAAAGGTGCTCTCAAATCTGAAATTGGACGAAAAGCGTCTGCCACAAGATGGCCGTTTCAAGATTGAAGAAGGAAAAGAACGAGTTTCTTTTCGTGTTTCCATTTTGCCGACATATTAAGGAGAAAAAGGAGTTCTTTTGAGAGAAGATGCGGAAGCATTTACGCTTGAGGCGCTTGGTTTTCACGGCGATGGACTGGAGCAGATACACGGCGCGACCAAACAGAGAACGGGTATGATTCTTGCGACCGGCCCAACCGGTTCCGGAAAGACGACCACGCTCTATACCATATTGGGAATTCTTAACAGCCCTGAGGTAAACATTTCCACCATTGAAGACCCGATTGAATATCAAATTCCGCGCGTAAATCAAACGCAGGTAAAGCCCGATATCGGCTATACATTTGCGAATGGTTTGCGGGCGCTTGTTCGGCAGGACCCGGATATCGTTATGGTGGGGGAAATACGAGATGCGGAAACGGTCTCGCTTGCAATCAACGCCGCGTTAACGGGGCACCTCGTACTTTCCACGTTGCATACGAACTCCGCGGCGGGAGCGATTCCGCGTCTCATAGATATGGGCGCGGAGCCGTTCTTACTTGTTTCAACGGTGCGTGTCATCATCGGACAGCGTCTCGTACGGCGGCTGTGCAAAGAAAAAGAAAAATATACACTCAGTAAAGATGAAGCGCTTACGCTTGCCGGACACGTTAATATGGACAAAGTGCTTGCGACGCTCCGCGCGCAGAATATCATTGGACCGAAAGACGCATGGTCGTCGGTGTCGTTTTACAAGCCAAAACCGTCCGCCGCGTGTGAAGATGGATATAGCGGCCGTGTGGGTATTCATGAAGTGCTGCACATCACCCCGTCAATCGAGCGGCTGATTGTAAAAGAGGCGCCATCCGTTGATATAGAAGCGCAAGCGCGTAAAGAAGGAATGGTAACTATGCTTGAGGATGGGATTTTTAAAGCGGCGCAAGGGATTACCACGATTGAAGAAGTGTTTAGGGTGATATCCGAATAATTCAAAGATTAAAAATCAAAAGTCAAAATTATTTAAAAATTTTTGACGCATGTCCGGTTTATATCTTTTGTCGCAATTTCTAATTTCTAAATCTTTCACATGCTTTTTAAATACCAAGCGCAAATACCCGGCGGAGCGATTGCCGAAGGAGAAGCGGAGGCAACCGATAAGTTTTCTCTTTCCGCGCAACTGAAGAAAAAAAATTACACCGTTATTCTCGCGAAAGAAGTGCGGAATCAAAAGTCGCGCATTAAAACCAGTATGGAAGGATTTTTTGGCGTTGTGCACCTGAATGAAAAAATTGTTTTTGTGCGAAGCCTCGGCGCGATGATAAAAGCGGGACTTTCTCTTTCTCGCGCGCTTTCCATACTTGGCAGACAGACGACCAATCGAACGTTTCAAAATGTCATATACACGCTTGAGCGAAATATCGCGCACGGCGATTCTTTGTATCGCGCCGTTTCACAATTTCCGCGCGTGTTTTCTTCGCTTGCCGTTGCAACCATAAAAGCGGGAGAAGAGTCCGGTCGGCTTCACGAATCACTCGGCATTATCGCGGAACATCTTGAAAAAAATTACGAGTTAAGAAAAAAAATACAAGGAGCCCTGCTGTATCCGGCGATTATTATTGTTGCGATGATTATTATCGGTATGGTGATGCTCGCCTATGTGGTGCCGATATTGACCGCAACATTTGCCGAGCTCGGCGTTGAGCTGCCGTTTCTCACAAAAATAGTTATCGGCATAAGTTCGTTTCTCGTTGAGTATACCGTTTTGGTTATGGCGCTCATTATTGTAGCGGTTGTCGGAGTCGTCGCGTGGGTGCGTTCGGCGCGCGGGAAACGAATGCTTGATTTTCTTTTTTTAAAATTGCCGATTATAGGCGGACTGACGCGGGAAATAAATTCGGCACGCACCGCGCGAACTCTTGCATCGCTTTTGACCGCGGGCGTTACGATGCTTGAAGCGTTGCAAACAACCAAAGATGTTGTTCAAAATTCATATTATAAAACCGCGCTTGAAGAAGCTCGCGTCGCTATGCAACGCGGAATGGCGCTTTCATATGTATTGAAGCGGTATGAAAATATTTATCCGGTGCTGGTTCCGGAAATGATTTCAGTCGGAGAAGAAACCGGCAAATTATCTGAAATGCTCCAGAATCTCGCTTCGTTTTATGAAGGCGAGGTATCGCAAAAAACGAAAGATATGTCCACCGTTATTGAACCGATACTTATGGTTTTTATAGGAATTAGCGTCGGCCTATTCGCGGTTTCCATGATTACGCCGCTGTATTCCGTGCTGGGGGAAGTGTAAAGCAATTGCAAATCGCAAAATGAAAATTGCAAAATAATTTGTAATATCAAAAATCAATATGAAACGTTCAATCTGCAATCTGCAATCTGCAATCTGCAATCAAAAAGGTCTTACTCTGATTGAAATTATTATTGCCATAGGGATTCTTGCGCTCGTCTCAACGATTGGCGTTGGTGTTTTTTCTTCCTTTAAAAAATCGTCCGACCTTTCTTCAACCGCGGACTCCGCGCTCACTATGCTTATTCAAGCGCGCGCGAAAACGCTCTCCGCGGAAAATGAAGCGCGACACGGTGTTCATTTTGAGGGTGAGAAAATCGTTTTTTATTCGGGAGATGTGTACGGCGCGGGAGCGCCGGACAATCAGGAAATACCGGTGCCGTCCACTGTTGAATTATCGTCCATCACGCTTTCGGGCGGCGGAAATGATGTATTATTTAATAAACTGAACGGGGAAACGGACAATGATGGAACTGTTGTTTTTCGCCTAAAATCAGATGTTTCAAAAACAAGAACAATTTTTATCAGGGAAACGGGACTCTCTGTTATTGAATAGAAAAATGCAAAGCGCATCGGAAAATATGTATACTCAAAAACAAAAAAAGGGCGAGATGTTCCATGTTCTATGTTCCACGTTTCATAACTCTCGCGGTTTCGGCCTTATTGAAATACTTATCGCTTCCGCCATTGTTTCCGCGTCTCTTATCACGCTGACCGCGACAAGCCAGATTGCGTTTCGGCTCACAAAAGAAAGCGTGGAACGAACACAGGCGGGATTTCTTGCGGAAGAAGCCGTTGAGGTAACGCGAGTGCTCCGCGACGCGAGCTGGTCTTCGTATATCGCGCCGCTTTCGCCCGCGGTCGCATATTATCCGAGTTTCAGCGCCACAACGAGCGCGTGGAGTTTTTCAACTTCAACGCCGTCTTTCATCTATGGCATATTTGACCGCACCGTTATATTTGACGATGTGTATCGCAGGGACGCGGACGGCGAAATCGTACCGCCGGACTCTCCGGACCCTAAAACGATTGACCCCGACACGAAAAAAATAACCGCTCGCGTAGAGTGGGGGCAGGGAAAGAATATCTCGGTCGCGACATATTTTACCAATCTTTTTCAAAATTAATATGCGCGCGCGCTCTTCTATACAAAAAGGAATCGGATTGCTTGAAACGCTTATCTACGTTGCGATTACCGTTTTGCTTATGGTTATTGTGGTCAATACCGCGGGCGTGGTGTCGGTTGTGTCGGGCAAGGCGCGCCTCAAAAGAAATATTTTGGGAGAAGCGGGCATCGCGGCCGAACGAATGGTGCGAGAAATACGTCTCGCGGACAGCGTGCTTTTGACGGAGAGCACGCTTGGAGCGCATCCGGGGACGTTGGCATTAAGCAGTGTGGTCGGCGCGGACGACGATACGCCGATAACGCGCACATTTTATCTTTCGGGAGATACGCTTATGATGAAAGAGGGCGAGGGCGCCGCCGTCCCACTTACTGACAAGGTTTCGGTTACCAAACTTATTTTTTATCGCGTTGTCGCGTCAACAACATCGGAAGCGGTGACATTTGAATTAACGGCGGAAGATGCGCTTAAAAGTCTAACGGAATCACACACATTTAACGCTACTTCGGTATTGCGGAGAAGCTACTAAGGAAGCGCATAATGTAAAAATAAAAATGCAAAACAACAACGTAAAATCCAAAATTTTTTTAATATGGCAACGCGGCGTCTCTCTTTTTGCTTTTAAACCCGCATTTAATCGGGGGCACGCCCTTCGACGCAACTCAGGGCAGGCGGCTGTTGTGGCGACACTTTTTTTTGTTGCGGTAACTCTGGTGCTTGTGGTCGGGACATCCTCGTCCGCGCTCAAAGAAGAATCCGCGTCTCGCTCGCATGCGGTTGGGAAGAAAGGATATTTTCTTTCGGAAGCGGGACAGGAAGAAGTCATATATCGTTTTGTAACGGGCAAGCCCGTGCCCGAAACGGTCTTTCTTTCAATTAACGGAGATACCGCCACCATAACAGTCGCTGACGCGGGAATTGACCGGAAAGATATTACTGCGGTTGGCAATTCCGGAAAAAATATACGGAAGACGCTCGTTTCTCTTCTCACGGGGGAGGGCACATCGTTTGTGTACGGTGTTCAGGTGGGCGATGGCGGCCTTATTATGGAAAACACTTCTTCGGTTACGGGAAATGTATTTTCAAGCGGGCCCGTTCTCGGACACAACAGCAATATTATTCGCGGCGATGTTATTTCATCAGGTTCAAGTGGAATCATAGACGGTGTCCACGCGACGAGCTCTGCCTATGCGCACACCATACAAGATTCCTTGATAGAAGGAGACGCGTATTACAGCACGATTATGAACACGACGGTCGGAGGACAATTATTTCCGGGAAGCCCCGATCAGGACGCCGCGGCGCTTCCGATTTCGGATGATATGATTGCGCAGTGGGAGCTCGGAGCGGAGGCGGGAGGAATGATTTCAAGCCCGTGCCCGTATGAGATTAAAAGTGATGTTACCATCGGACCGGTAAAAATAAATTGCAATGTGGTTATAAGCGGTTCCCCGACGGTTACGCTTGCGGGAAATGTGTGGGTAGTGGGTACGATTGATATAAAAAATTCTCCTACGGTTGCGGTTGATGCGTCTCTGGGGGACGCAAGTGTTGTGGTGATTGCCGATGACCCGTCAAATCGTCTGACGGGGAGTACGATTGAAATGGAAAACTCGACGGAATTTTTCGGTTCGGGGCAGTCCGGTTCATATATTATTTTTATATCCCAAAATAACAGCGCCGAAGCTGGTGGAGACGAGGAAGCTATTGAGATTCAAAATAGCGCGCGGGGAGATGTTATTTTGTATGCCGGACACGGAGAGATAACACTGCAAAATAGCGTGAAGTTGAAGGAAGTGACGGGATACAAAGTGCATCTCAAAAACAGCGCCGTCGTTGAATATGCCACCGGATTGCAAAATATACTTTTTTCAACGGGGCCGTCCGGCGGTTATCAGATTGTTGATTGGAAGGAAATTGAGTAATATATGTGAATTATGAATTAAGAATAATGAATTATGAAAAATAAAATCATAGTGGCAAACTGGAAGATGAATCCGCGCACACTGTCGGAAGCGCGCGCTATTTTTCATTCGGTTAAACGAACCGCGCGGGGGCTCTCGCGCGTGCAGACCATTATATGCCCCCCGTTTATTTTTTTGGATTCTTTAGCGTCAAAAAAAACAAATGCATACGCGCTGGGAGCGCAGGACGCGTTCTGGGAAAATACTTCGGCCGGTGGAGGCGCGTATACCGGAGAGATATCTCCTGCGCAACTCTCTGCGCTCGGCGTTTCGTATGTTATTCTGGGTCACTCCGAGCGGCGAGCACTCGGTGAAACAGATGAGATGATTCAAAAAAAATTAAAAGCGGCAATTGAATATCGTCTTACCGTTATTCTGTGCATCGGAGAAAAAGAGCGTGATGCGCGCGGCGAGTATCTTATGTTTTTGAAAGATGAGCTTAAAAAATCAATAGGAAAAATTTCCACGCAAGATTTCAGGCGATTGATTGTCGCGTATGAACCAATTTGGGCAGTCGGCGCAAAAGCGAAAAAAGCGGATACGCCGGAAGCGCTTCTTGAAACGGTTATTTTCATACGAAAGGTGCTGAATGATATATATGGCGCGCCGGTCGCGTTTCAAGTCCCGATTTTATACGGCGGCTCGGTACATATGCACAATGCGCGGGCATTTATGGCGGACGGCGGCGTAAGCGGGCTTCTGGTGGGACGCGCGAGTCTTGACCCGAAAGAATTTTCGGAAATTTTAAAAAGAGCGCAGGAATTATAATAATTGCAAATCTTAAATTGCAAATTGCAAATTTTTTAAAGAATAAGTCGTTTAAATCCGCAATTTAAAATCTTAAACCTGAAATTATTATGGATATCTCCTTCCTCAAAAATGCGAAAAACATAAAAGGGAAAAGAGCGCTCATTCGCGTTGATGTGAATGTTCCTATTATTGATGGGAGTGTGCGTGATGATTTTCGCATAGGGCGTGTTATTCCCACACTTTTGTCGTTGGCTAAAGATGCCGACAAGATTATTTTGTTGAGTCACCATTCAGACGAAAGCCAGTCGCTTGAACCGATTGCGCGCTACCTGCACTCTCGTATTCCCACCGTGTTTGTAAAAGACATCTTTAATGCACGGGAATATAATCACCGCGGTGTCATTTTTTTGTGTGAGAATTTGCGGTTTTATAAAGAGGAGAAAAATAATGATTCGGTGTTTGCGGAGCGTTTGGCGTCCCTCGGTGATATATATATAAACGAGGCATTTTCGGTTTCACACAGGAATCACGCGTCCGTCGTTTCGGTGCCGCGGCTTCTTCCGCATTACGCCGGATTTTTGTTTGAAGAAGAAATAACAAATCTCGCTGCTTCTTTTAATCCGGCAAAACCGTTTTTGTTGATACTTGGCGGACGCAAGGCGGATACCAAACTGCGCCTTGCAGAAAAGTTTATAGATATTGCCGACCATATTTTTATCGGTGGCGCGGCGGTGCATACTCTGTTTAAGGCGCGCGGAAATGAAATCGGCACGTCGCTTGTTGATGAAGTGTCGGGAAGTTTTGACCGCCTGCTTCATTCAAAAAATATCATTATGCCGGATGATGTCGTTGTGGAAAAAAAGAATGGAGAGGTGATGCAAAAAGATCTCGGAGACGTATTGCCTGATGAAAAAATTCTTGATGCGGGTCCAAAAACAGTCGCGCGTCTTAACGATTTGATTCGCGCGTCGGCACACATCGTGTGGAATGGCCCGCTCGGGCAATATGAGCGAGGATTTAAAGAATCAACAATAGAAATGATTGGCGCGTTCAAAACCAGCAATGCGAAAACAATAGTGGGCGGAGGAGATACCATCGCGGCGATTTCAAAGTTTGGCAATGTGCGTGATTTTGATTTTGTTTCAACGGGCGGCGGCGCGATGCTTGATTTTTTGATACATCGCACACTGCCGGGAATTGAAGCGCTGAAGGCGGGAATAAGGAATAAAGAATAAAAATTATGTAATGGTAAATTTTTTCTACGATCGTGGGAAAAGTTTATCAATGAAAAAGAGCGGTGTTGCCGGCGGGTTTCATTGAAGCCGTGCCTTAATCTTTTCAGCGAACTCTTTCATTTGTGCTTCCGTGAATGTTTTGTGTTTTGTGTTATCTCCGTCAAAGCGCGGAATGATGTGGATGTGCGCATGAAAAACGATTTGTCCCGCGGAGGGTTCATTGTTCATTGCTATGTTGATGCCGTTCGCGCCCATTGCTTCTTTAACCGCGTGAGAAGTTTTTTTAAGGGGATTCATAAGGGCGCACAGCGTGTCATGCGGAATGTCAAAAATATTTCGCGCGTGGATTTTTGGCACCAAAAGCGTGTGGCCCGGATTATTCGGTTTAATGTCCAGGAACGCATATGAGTTTTCATCCTCGTAGACGACAAGCGAGGGGAGCTCGTTTTTGACAATTTTGCAGAAGATGCATGTATCCATATGTATTCAGTATATCGTATATTGTACTTTGTATAAAGCGGGGATGTATATTTTTTGACACCGTTCCGCCATCCTGAAACATAAAAAGCCATTCCAACGGAACGGCTTTGCAATTTTTTAATCTTCAAAATCTGAGATCTCTCCGAAGTCACCGTTTCCGAGTTTATCCAGCGCCTTGTTTATTAGCGACGTAGAGCGAGAGAAATGAAAAAGTTTACTTTTTCATTTCCGAG
>CAZKXD010000028.1:0-9792 GCA_964556765.1 uncultured Candidatus Saccharibacteria bacterium
AACGAGCGCTCAGACAAATTAAGCGCGCGACTATTCATTCCAAAGTTCTCAAGAACTTTGGAATGAATGATTATAAAAAAATAGAAAAGATTTTTGAAAAAGAGCCCGAGCTGTTAAAACAATTTCTTGATTTTATTCCGGCCGTTGAAAAGCCGCCGGTTGACGCGATCGCGGTTACCTACGGACCGGGGCTTGAGCCCGCGCTCTGGGTCGGCATCAACCTCGCAAAAGCGCTTTCTCTCGTATGGAACATTCCTATAATTCCCGTGAATCATATGGAGGGCCATATTTTTTCAGCTCTGTTGAAAAAATATGACACGTTTCAAGTTCCAGGTTTCAAGATTCAAGATTTTCAATTTCCGGCGCTGGCTCTGCTTATCTCCGGCGGACATACGGAGTTAGTACTGTCAAAAGACTGGCTACGGTATAAAATCGTGGGGGAAACGCGCGATGACGCAGTCGGCGAGGCGTTTGACAAAGTCGCGCGCATGCTGGGGCTTCCGTATCCGGGAGGACCTGCCGTTTCTAAGCAAGCACAGAAACGGAAATCACAATTTCCAATTTCCAATTTCCAAATAAAACTGCCTCGCCCGATGATTGATTCGAAAAATTTTGATTTTTCATTTTCGGGACTTAAAACAGCGGTGCTCTACCGGTTGAAAGAACATAAAAAATTAACTCCGCGGTTAATCGTGGAATTCTCATACGAATTCCAGGAAGCCGTAACCGAAGTCTTAACAAAAAAAACAATAGCGGCGGCTGAAAAATATAAAGTAAAAAATATTCTTGTCGGCGGCGGCGTGTCCGCCAACAAGCGCATAAGAGAAGCGCTTGTTGCGGAATCAAGAATCAAGAATCAGAAATCAAGAATACTATTGGCGCCATTGGAACTGACCGGAGATAATGCGCTTATGATAGCCGTTGCGGGATACATAAGACACGCCCTGAAACCTGAAACACATACCTTGAAACGCATAAAAGCCGCCGGCGCTCTGCGACTTTCAAATGCTAAAAATTAATGTGACCGGGTTTTATAATTAAGTGTAAAAACAATAAAAATCCTGATATCATATATATATGCCGCATGAAAAATTTTTGAAGCCATACAACCCAAAAGAAGCGGAGGGTGCCGTATATGCGCTCTGGGAACAAAGCGGTTTTTTTAACCCTGACAATCTTCCCGATATCGCTTCGGGAGCTCGAAAAATCCCTTATTCAATAGTCCTTCCCCCGCCAAACGTAACCGGCACGCTCCATATGGGGCACGCGGCAATGCTTGCAATACAGGATATTTTAATCCGATTTAACCGCATGCGCGGCAAAAAAACCTTGTGGCTTCCCGGGACCGACCACGCCGCGATAGCGACACAATCGCGCGTTGAGGGCGACATCTATAAAAAAGAAAAGAAAACGCGCCACGATTTGGGACGAGAAGAATTTCTGAAGCGCGTAGAGCAATTTACGAAAGAAAGTCACGACACAATCGTCAATCAAATAAAAAGAATGGGCTCTTCAGTAGACTGGAGCCGTGAGGCATACACGCTTGATAAAGAGCGCAACATCGCGGTTAACACGGCATTCAAACGAATGTACGACGCGAACCTTATTTATCGCGGCGCACGGATTGTAAACTGGGACCCAAAGATGCAAACAACAGTATCCGATGACGAAATAGAATATACGGAACAAACAACAAAATTTTATTATCTCAAATATGGGCCGTTCATTATCGGAACCGCGCGCCCTGAAACAAAATTCGGCGACAAATACGTTGTTATGCATCCGGACGATACTCGGTATAAAAAATATAAAGACGGTCAAAAGATAGAACTTGAGTGGATAAACGGTCCGATTACGGCAACTGTGGTAAAGGATGCGGCGATTGATATGGAATTTGGCACCGGTGTTATGACCATCACGCCCGCGCACAGCGCGATTGATTTTGAAATCGCGGAACGGCACGCGTTGGATAAAGAACAAATTATTGATTGGAACGGAAAGCTTCTGTCCATCGCGGGAGAATTCGCCGGACAACACATCTCAAAAGTGCGCGCCGCAATTGTTGAAAAATTGGAGAAGAAAGGGTTGGTTGAAAAAATTGACGAGAAGTATTCGCATAGCATTGCCGTGAATAGCCGCGGCGGTGGAATCATTGAGCCGCAAATAAAAGAACAGTGGTTTGTGGATGTTGAGAAACCCTTTACGGTCGTGGCGAAAGAGAAATCGGCGTTGCAAGAATTAAATGGAAAAAACATAACGCTTAAAGAGGTGATGCGTTTTGTGGTGGAACAAAAAAAAATAAAAATTATTCCGGAGCGGTTTGAAAAAGTCTATTTTCACTGGATAGACAATCTGCGCCCATGGTGCATTTCCCGACAAATTTGGTTCGGGCATCGCATACCGGTGTGGTATCACGAACCAAAGTGCGTGCCAATCCAAGGCAAAGAAACCGAATTCTCACAATGCATAGAAATAGTCGTTTCTGAAAACGAGCCCGTATGCGAACACTGCAACGCAAAATACACACAAGATTCAGACACGCTTGATACGTGGTTTTCATCCGGTCTTTGGACATTCTCCACGCTCGGATGGCCTCAAGATACCGAGGATTTACAAACATACCACCCTACCGATGTCCTTGAAACGGGACATGACATCCTTTTTTTCTGGGTTGCGCGTATGATACTTATGACCGCATACTTGCTCGGCGATATTCCATTCAAGACCGTGTACCTTCACGGTTTGGTGCGAGACGGACAGGGAAGAAAAATGAGCAAGTCGCTTGGCAATACGCTTGACCCGCTTTTAATGATTGAAAAATACGGCGCGGATGCCACGCGCCTTTCGCTCATTATTGGCGCGACCGACGGCAACGACCTGCCCTTATCGGAAGACAAAATCCGCGGATACAAACATTTCGCGAACAAACTATGGAATATCTCTCGCTTCGTGCTCACGCACACGGAACATATTGATATCGCGCTAAAACCACTTTTGGAGCCGAAAGATGAGGAGCGGCTAAACGAGTTGCGAAAGACTGTTGCCGATGTTACAAACCACATTGAAACATACCGCTTTGACCTTGCGGCAGACAGCGCATACCACTATGTATGGCACACATTCGCTGATGTTATCCTTGAAGAAAGCAAGCCGATTTTAAATGGAGAAAATACCAACGCGAAACAATCGGCGCAATGGACATTGCGTACCATTCTTAACACATCTCTCGCCCTGCTCCATCCGTTTATGCCTTTTGTCACAGAAGAAATATGGTCACTTATTCCGCGGACAAAAAGAAATTTGCTTATGGTGGAGCCGTGGCCTCTAATATAGCGCGCTACAATATATACGCGGTCAACACGCGGCAGTACAAAATACATTCATCTACGTCTAATTGTTATGCCTCTTGTTTCTTTTGATCCATACACGCTCGTCCTCGTTCTTTCCGGTGGAATTTTCCCCGCGCTTATTTGGCTATGGTTTTGGCTGAAAGAAGATTCGATTCACCCCGAACCGCGACTTATGATAATGGCAACATTTTTTGCCGGTATGCTTATGGTCCCCGTAGCGTTTTTTTTGGAAAAAGCCGCGTTCTCTTTTTGGGGGGCGGGCATCATCATTGTAATTATCTGGGCCGCCATTGAAGAAATTTTAAAATACGGAGGGGCATATATGGTGGTGTTTCGAAGCGTGTGCCTCAACAAAAGCAGGTGTGTAGATGAGCCGCTTGACCCGCTTGTATATATGATTACCGTCGCTCTCGGATTTTCCGCGCTGGAAAACAGCTTGTTTCTCCTATCCCCGCTTATAAACGGGGACGCCATCTCGGGAGTCTTAACGGGAAATCTGCGCTTTGTCGGCGCAACCCTTCTGCATGTCGTTGCCAGCGCAACAATCGGGCTTAGCAAAAGTATTCCGTTTTATAAAAGCGCAACAACAAAACGCGTATATTTCATTGTGGGGATAACTTTGGCAATTGCGTTGCACGCATTATTTAACTTGTCTATAATAATGTATAAAGGTCAGAATATCTTTTTTATTTTTGGAGTGCTGTGGTTGTTTGTGTGCGCGCTGCTTCTCTCGTTTGAGCGAGTAAAGCGCATTAGGCCGATCAGATACACAGAAGCCGGTAAATAAAAATCAAACAAGCATTGCATAATCTTTTCATACTACTAACCGCTTTATAAACAATATGTTCGGAGGAAAAAAATCTTTTCTTGAAAAAATAACAAATATGGTCAATCAAGACCATGAAAAAGAAATGCATGAGCTCTCCGTGCGCGATGAAGGAGGCAACGATACGGGCGTAAAAGATTGGATGGAAGAAGAATCAAGCGACGGGCAATTAATGGTTGATATGTACCAGACGCCCAACGAAATCTTTATTCAAACGATGGTTGCGGGAGTAAAGCCGGAAGACCTGAATGTATCAATCGGCAGAGATATGGTAACCATAAAAGGAACGCGCGAGTCTCAAAAAAATGTCAATGACGAGGATTTCTTTTATAAAGAGCTTTATTGGGGTTCATTTTCCAGAACCATTCTCCTCCCGCACGAAGTAGATGTGGACAATTCAAATGCTTCCGAACGAAACGGCCTCCTTACTCTGCAAATGCCCAAAATAGACAAAGCGCGCCAAACAAAACTAAAAATTAAATCTCATTAAAAAATCCCCGCCTCGCGCGGGATTTTTTAATGCATCAGTGATTTGAACTCCTCAACCATCGGCACGTGTTCGGGGTCGTTACCGTACTCCCGCGCGATATAATACGCGGTCCAATCCGCCAATATCAGCGTGGAAAAAATTTTATAAAAAACATTGGAATGAGAAATAGAAACAACGTGGGTCGGTAAATTTCGTTTCTTATACACGCGCTCCAGTATTTCCATCCGCTTTACATTCCGCATATCGTCCGCATTGTCTTTCAAAAAAACAAAGTGAAATCGGGCAGATAATTGTTTTGTGGATTCGGACACGTCAAACCCCGTCATTTCGTTATGATTTAACTCGGGCACATAGTTGCAAAACGCGGGAATTTTGCCCGTTTCGTTGCACTTAATCTTCCAGTTGCGCGCGAGAGGATAATTTTTCTCTCCCGCATAGATAATCGGCACGAATCCTTTTAATTTTTTTGCGAGCCGTATCCCCTCCTTTTTAAAATCTTCCGGTTTTAATACATCTCCGAGCGCGCGAAGGGCCTGTTCCGCCTGTGTATCCCCCATAATGGCAACAATCGCCCGCATACTTAATCCCGTTGCCATGCGCGGCTGAACATGCATATCGGGCAGTCGCACATACGGAATGTGATGCTTTTGTGCAAGCTGTAAAAGTGTTCCGCCCACGGTAATAACCGCCATATTGAGATTTTGCGCGAGAGCGGTTTGAAACGCGTCAAGCGCTTCTTCCGTGTTTCCCGAATATGAGCTTACGATAACGCAACTCCTGCGCAATTTTTCAATGCCAATCTCCGGTAATCCATAATTGGTATGAATAATCAGCTCGCGATGCGGATGCGAGATGCGCAAAAGGTCTGCGGCAAGATGCGAACCGCCCATACCCGCCACCACATAGACATCTGCGGGCAAAAGTTTTTCTCTGCCGATTATTTCGGGTGTGTATAAAAATTGTTTGGGAAATTGTATTATAGATTCTTCCATATCATTACGACACAAGGTCTCGTATTATTTTTTTTGTATCTTCCGGATTGACAACGGCAATCGTGTCAATTCCTTCTCTGATTGCCGGATAATCATTCCCGCCTTCATACAGCGCGTCTCCGATAAAAAGCATTTCTGATTTTGGAATTTTTAAAAAAATTTCAATCTGTCGGATGCCGTATCCTTTGTCAATTCCTTTCCGCATAACATCTACCGAAGTAAGTCCGCCGAGCCGCACTTCAAACTCCGACAAATGTTGCATAAGCGCCGAACGAATACGCGCGCGCGTGTCCGTGTGTTCATTCCAGAATTCTTTTTCCGAAACGGGGGCATCTTGTCCGAGCGCGGAAAAAGTAATCTGCGTTCCTCTGTCCTCAAAGACATCACCATATATTTTTTGAGGATGTGTATACGAAAGCTCTTGAAAAACCGTGTCAAACGCGTCAAAAATCTTCTGCTTTTCCCGCGAAGAAAGGTTGTGGGCGTACATTTCCCGCCACCCGTTGTCGTATGCATAAAAACGAGCGCCGGAAGTCGGAAATAACGAAAGACGGCTCAAAATGCGCGGCGGATACGAAATGTGGGAAAGCAACTGCTTTTCAAACTGATTATACGAGCCGCCGCCAATGATGGCCACTCTTTTTTTTTGAAGAAGCGTGTGAAACAAGTCGGACATTTCTTCATCAATGCGAGATTTGCTCTCTGCGAGAGTTCCGTCCAGATCAAATATGATTAATTCTTTGTTGCCTTGGCTATGCATACCGATTATTTTATATATTTATATATGTATGATAACACCTCCTGTGGCGCGAAAGACTCACGCATCGGTGACATAGATACTAGTACGGCATTATGATAACTTCCGCTCGCGTGATATTTTTGATACGTTTATATACATAGTGGTATAACGATATCATACCAATAGATGCTCCCATAGTTTAACGGATAGAACGCGGGATTCCGGATCCCGTGATCGAGGTTCGATTCCTCGTGGGAGCATAAAAATAGCGAACAAAAAGCGGTAGCTTTTTGTGAGCGTGTTTTTAGTGTTTCCATTTTGTGCTGACGCGTATTGCGCTTTTTACGCCAATGCGATAAAATCCCATAGATATGTTGGACTATAATGAAATCGTCCCAAAAAAATTCATTGTGCTTGACGGCGAGCCGTACGAGGTTCTTTCGGCACACTCTTTTCGAAAGCAGATGCGCAAGCCGGTTAATCAGACAAAATTAAAAAATCTTATCACCGGCAAAGTAACCGAGCGCGCCTTTCATCAATCTGAAAAAGCTGAAGAGGCAGACCTGCCGCTTCGCTCTTTTACTTTTTTGTACGAAAATCGCGGAATATATTGGTTTTGCGAACAAAAAAATCCGCGAGAGCGTTTTTCTTTTTCGGAAGATGTTGTCGGTCCGCAAGGAAAATTTTTCAGACCGAACAGCACGGTTGAAGCGCTTTTTTTTAACGACAAAATCATCACGTTTAAAATCCCCGTAAAAATTGACCTCAAGGTGAAATCCGCACCCCCTGCCGTTCGCGGGAACACCGTTCAGGGAGGCACCAAACAAGTAACGCTTGAAAACGGAATGGAAATACAAGTGCCGCTTTTTATTGAAGAGGGCGATACGATACGCATAAATACGCAAACGGGAGAATACACCGAACGCATGGAAAAGAAATGAAAAAGACCGGTCAATGACCGGTCTTTGTATATAGTTCGCGTATAGTTTATACGCGACAAAAAGAACATTCGTCTGAACAGCGAAGGTCATCCACGCGATGAACTTTGCTTTTTTTCATATTCCGACGAGACCCGCGCTCGCACAACACACCAAATGCGATCTTTGCATCAAAAAATTTTCTCGCAAAACAAACCGCTTTTTGAAAATCACACGGAGCACAGGTAAAAATATCCAGAAACATCAATCCGTCCCAATATCTGCTGATGTGCGCCTGAATGGAGCTTGTTTCAATCCACTGGGCAAACGAGGGGCCGGATGTTGCAAGTTTTTGATGTCCAAAATCTTCAAATCGAAACGGCCCGTATCGCTCCATACCGATTGTTTCGCATAATTCTTTGACAAACTGTTCACATATTTGCGCGGCGTCAATTTTATCAAGATTGCATCCGCATATTTCAAGCTGCAGTTCCCATCCGTACACTGTTTCCAGCCGATTGCGCACATACGGGGGCAAAACAAAAGAAGCGGTGTGCACATCCGAAGTATAATAGCGCAACGCGCCAATGTTTCTCTCCGCATGTGCCTTTCGCGCGGAAGACGCGCGCCGACGCGCCGAAAGGGGGCTCTTGCATCCGATGACAAAACCAAAATCACCATCGCCATAGAGAGGCGCGGACGAAAGATATACTGCCGTATCATCAAATACGGACTCCACGCATCTAAAATGGGCGGGAGCATCGTCGGATTGAAATTGAAAAGAGCCAACCTGACGCGCCATAACACCGCCCGTCTTCAGCGCGGAATAAAGCATCCGGACAAACCGGCTTGAAAACAGAGAGGCAAACAAACCGTCAGCGCTCGTTGAGTCAACAAGGATGAAATCGTACGTTTCCGGTGGAACTTTCTCCAAAAACCGTGCGCCGTCCGCGTAGTGCAAACGAAGGCGCGGGTCATGTTCCGCGCCGCCCGTAATCTCCGGCATATGTGTAAGAATAGTGCCGCCGATGCTTACGTCAATATCCACCACATCAAGTTTTTCCACACACAAATGCTTCAATACCTCCCGCGCAACCTCAAAATCGCCGCCGCCGATAACAAGCCCCGTACGCGGATGTTCGTGTGTAAAAAGCGGAACGTGTACAAGCATCTCGCAATACGGAGCGCTGAGGTCGGGAATCGTTGAAACTTGTATCGTGTCGTCAATAACCAACACGGTTCCAAACCCCTCGGTGTCCAAAACGCGTATGTGTTGTACACCTTCTTGTGTATTGGCGAGAACTTGTTTTACTCTTAATGTACGCGCCACACCGGAACGAAACGCCTCCGTAAACCATAGCGTTCTATCGCTATCTCGTCTGTCAAACGGCATATATTTCCTCCGCGGAAAAAAGCGTCAGAAAAATCTGAAATTAATGTAACAGGATACGCATAGTAACGCAAGCGACCGCGCAAAATCACCAAAACGAGTTATCCACATATGTACAAAATGTCACAAAACTATAAAATACGGTTAATACATATCTCAACGCGAACGGCGGATATTTAAAAATTAGACAAAAGAAATGTCAGAGGAAACACACCATAGAACCCCGGATGTGGGGAAACACATCACGATTGATGCGTACGGCATTAAGCGTTTCAGACTAAAAAATCATAAATTCGTATATGATATGCTAAGTTTTCTGCCCGCATATTTGCGTATGAAAAAACTGGGCGAGCCGACGATTGCATACGTACAAGATGAAAAAAATAAAAATAATTTCGGCATATCGGGGTTTGTTATGTTGTGCGAAAGCCATATTTCCTGCCACACGTGGCCCGAGTACGGCTATGTTTCTATGGATGTATATTCGTGTAAAAATTTTGATGAGAAGCGGCTTGAACAATATTTGAAAAAAAGCTGGCAATACAAAAAAGTACGCATACAAATAATTCCGCGGGGGTAACTGTCGCGGTACGGACAGAGTGATGCTATTCGTTATAACAGTAAAAAAATCCGCGCACTGGCGGATTAATTTTTAAATAAAGGTTCCTCGAGGCAAACCCCGAGGTATTACTCGGTGCTCGCATACACTCGCTCGTGTGCGCCGCAAGCGGCGCGGTATTAAACCTATATTAGCTCCTCGGCTCGGAAAAACAAAAGCAAGCTTTTGTTTTCCTCTCGCTCTACGTCGCTAATAAAATTAAGAAGAATTTTCCAAACAATCAACCGACCCCTGCACGAACGCCCAAATGGATTGAAAAAATCCAAGCGGTCTGCCGTTTTTGCATCGAGCCGCGCACGGTGGCATATCTTTGATTTGTGGCAAATCAAGGTTGGATGTTTCACCGCAGTACTTACACCGATACCATGGCAATGCCCTTACCACGCCAGAAACATAACGAACGCCGACATGACAATAACCGTGTACTTTCATCACTTTCCTCCGCCCGTGTTGTCTTTAATAAAATAGA
>CAZKXD010000029.1:0-267 GCA_964556765.1 uncultured Candidatus Saccharibacteria bacterium
AATGTCAAAAGAGCTCACGAATTATGACGCGGTGTACACGGGCGCGTTTTTTATTCCGGAGAAGGCGGTTCCTCTTGTGCGGGAGATTGTCGCGCATATCTTAAAAACACAAAATCCAGCACAAGCGCGCGTGGAGGCAATTTTTACCGAATTGCTGAAACGAGGCGAAAAAGTGCTTGTACGGGATGTCGGACCCGCAAATTGGTTTGAATTTGACACGCCGGCGGATCTTGAACGAGCGAAGAGCATTCTGGAGAAAGAAATAAC
>CAZKXD010000029.1:282-5657 GCA_964556765.1 uncultured Candidatus Saccharibacteria bacterium
GATTTGGTATTAAATTCTAAGCACTAAATCCTAAATAAGTTCAAATGTCAAAAATATAAGCTCAATTTCAAATTCACCTAATTCACCTAATTTCTAATACAATGTCCAATAATGACAATATCAAAAAATATGACCTTGGGGGGCGAACAGTGGAAGGAAGCTCACGAATTAAATCTCATTTTTACGACAATTATCACAAGGGCAAAACAAACGGAAGCAAAAAAGAAACTTTAAGAATTTGTAATTTTAGAGTTTTATTAGATGAATTAGAAATTAGGTGAATTAAGAATTTTAATTTTTATGTGTGCAATAATCGGCGTTTTGGGGAAAAAACTTCCCAGCCAAGAACAATTTATTACCGCACGGGATACAATGGTTCATCGGGGGCCTGATGATGCGGGTATTTACTATGCGCCGGAAGAGGGGGTTGCTTTGGGGCATCGGCGGCTTTCTATTATTGACCTTTCCGCGGCGGGGCATCAGCCGTTTGTGTCAAATGACGGGCGGTATGTCATTACGTTCAACGGAGAAATTTATAACTATGTGGAAATAAAAAAAGAGCTTGAGAAAAAGTATGATTTTAAGACGCAAACCGATACCGAAGTGCTTCTCGCCGCGTATATGCTTTTGGGAGAGCGGTGTCTGCAGAAATTCAACGGTATGTTTGCGTTCGCGATATGGGACAGGCAGAAAAAAATACTTTTCTGCGCCCGCGACCGTTTGGGCGTAAAACCGTTTTTCTATGCCGAACGCGACGGCTCTTTTTTGTTTTCTTCAGAAATCAGGGGACTTTTGGCGTTTGATATTCCGCGGACTCCCAACGAGTCAATTATTTTTGATTATCTTCACTCGGGTTTTTATGACCATCGCGAGGAAACATTTTTTGACGGAATAAAACGACTTTTGCCCGGACACTCTCTTTTGTGGGAGAATGGCGCTATAAAAGTTTCAAAATACTGGGACGTGTCGTCAACTCAAACAGACACAAAGCTCTCTTTTCCAGACGCGACAGAAAAATTGCGTGCACTGCTCGCCGATTCAATTACACTGCGCTTCAGGAGCGATGTGCCGGTGGGGCTCAACCTTTCAAGCGGGCTTGATTCCAACAGCTTATTTTATTACGCAAACAAAGTGACGGGAAATAAAACGGAAGCGTTTACCTATTGTATGGAGGGGAGCGAATTCAACGAGTGCGACACGCTTTCTAAAACGCTTTCCGCGCGGAATAAAAAATATTGGCACAGCATACCGATTCCCCACGAGCGTATATGGGAAGGGATGAAACAGATGAATATCGTGCAAGGAGAGCCCTACGGCGGCATACCGATGGTTGCGTACGGATATCTTCATAAGAGAGCGCGAGAGGACGGCGTTACCGTGCTTTTAGAGGGGCAGGGGGGAGACGAATTTTTTGCCGGATATAAATATTATTTGTTAGAGCGTGACAAAGATTCCGGAATACAGATGGACAAAAATTCGCTTTCGTACAGTCAGGATATGACATCGCTCATTGATGTTTCTCTGTTGGACGGCGATTTCATTCGTGCTCACGGAAAAAAGAAAATACATTTTGAAGCGCCGTTCGCGTCGCATTTGTTAAATGCGCAATATCGCGACATCGTATATACAAAAATTCCGCGCATTGTGCGAATGAACGACCACGCGAGTATGGCATACGGAAGGGAGCTTCGGTTGCCGTTTTTTGATTACCGCATCGTTGAGTTTTCATTTTCATTACCCGCGGAGTATAAAATTAAGGATGCGACGCAAAAATTTATTTTACGGGAAGCAATGAAAGATATCGTGCCGAACGCGCTCAATGTTCGCCCCAAAAAAGCGGTTGGCGCGGTGCAGGGAGAGTGGTTTCGCAGGTATTTCAAAGAAGATATTTTGGCGCTTTTGTCTTCAAAATCTTTTCGGAAGCGGCCATATTGGAATCACGATATGCTTATGGACAGAGTGGAAAGATTTTTTGGCGGAGAAGGAGACAATTCGTTTTTTCTCTGGCAATGCATTAATCTTGAATTATGGTTTAATGAATTTATTGATTGAATGATAACTCGAATCTACGAATAATACCCGAAAATCTCGAATATATTTTATGCAAACGAAAATAAAAAATCAAAATATACTGTACTTGGATTTGTCGTATAAGTTGAACGGTATCTTTAGAGTTATTAATCCTCATTTTTATTCGGGATTTTCGGGTAACTAGTTTAAATTCGGGTTATTATTATGGACGTAAAAAAACTGGAACAATTTGTAAGTAACATATACGGGGATCTTTTTACTTCTTATTCAAAGAAGCTTTTTGATGAGTCTGTTGAATTGTTTCATAAACGTCACAAAATGTGGGGCAAAGACCTTAATTGGTTTAAAGACAAAGTGTGTCTTGACGCGGGGTGCGGCGGCGGCAGATATGTTGTCGCGCTTGCGCAGTTAGGCGCAAAAAAAGTGTATGGCATAGATGTAAGCGAACGGGCAGTGGAGGCGGCGAAACAAAGATGCAAAGAGAGGGGGCTTGCGAATACTGATATTCAAGTCGGCTCAGTTCTTAACCTTCCGTTTCCCGACAATACGTTTGACTTTGTGGTTTCAACGGGAGTCATTCATCATTCCGCGGACCCGTATAAAGCATTTCGGGAATTGACCCGCGTTCTCAAACCCGGCGGAAAAATGTTTCTATCCGTATATGGAAAGGGCGGACTTATGTGGCTTATGAATGATTTTTTCAGAAATACCGTATGCAAAATCATATCATTTCGCGTTATGGAAAAACTTATGATGTTTACAGGTGTTCCGGCGAACAAGAGGTACAATATGCTGGACAATTTATATGTGCCGAATTATTTTCGTTTTACGGAAAAAGGAATGCGGCAATGGTTTGTAAACGCCGGATTTATGAATATAGAACGCGTAAAGTCGGAGCGATACGACCACGAAACGACGTTTTCGCGAATTACGCACGGAGAGGGATTTATACAAATATACGCAGAGAAGACAAAAGACACACAGGTAAAACCAAAGCTCTATTTTGTTCCCATATATATAGCGGCTCTTAGATATTACGAGCGGCTTATTCCCGACCTCGCAAAGTCATACGATATCGGTTTTTTGCTTACCACGTCAAACGATATTGCTATGCGGCAAATGGTACGATATTGCGAGGATAAACAGTACGCGTTTTATGCATTGTCAGCGGTTCCGCAAAGGGAAAGGGGCGTGCGGATGCCGTTTTTTTCTCCCATTCAGAAATTATTTAAGCGAAGAAAAGAATGCCGTGAATTTATTGAAAATGTGCGCCCCGCAAAACTCATATTTTCTCACGTTACCAGCTATTACAGCACGCTTGCCAACGAAGCGAATAAATTTGGCATTGAAACAATTGTGCTTCAGTGGTCTGTTTCTTCTTCAGTCAAAAAGATTTTTAACACGGAACGCCAGCTCTCGTTTCCACTGATAAAAAGAATATATTGGAATTTTCTGCATACGCCATTTGCCACTATACGAAAATTAAAAAAAGGAACAGAATTTGGCATCAATGTAAGAGGGGTTATAACGCCGCAAAAATTGGGGGTGATAGATAAAAACGCGCGAGAAAGCATTGTACGGCAATTTAATCCGCCACCTACTATTGTGCGGGTCGTGGGGAGTATTGATGTGCAGGATGTGCGCGAATTGAAAGAGCGTCTTCTTCGTGACGGCGCGCTTAAGGAGGAGCTTGAAAAAAAATATGGCGTCAATGACGAAAAATTGAATATACTTGTTTTTTCAACTCTTTTCTTTAGTATCAAATACGGACATGATGAGTACAACAACTATTTCGGGAATATATTCAAAGATATTAGAAATGTTTTTCCTCCGGAGAAGGCGCGTATTATTTTTAAAACACATCCGAGAGAAGACGCGCGTGACTTGCAAAAATTATGTGAAATGTTTTCTGTCGTAGCGTGCGGAGGGGATTCTCGCGCGGATGAGTTAGCGTGCATTTCAGACCTGTGTGTTTCCGACCCGTGGACGACCGCGAACTACTATATATTGGGAAGCAATGGTCCGGCGATTTTTGTTAATTTTTCGGATTTTCAAAATCTCAATGTTTCCGCGAAAGATTATCACATTAAAAATGTCATAACCGATCGGAAACAATTTACCGAGGCGCTTCAAGGGTTCAAAGAACATAAACTGGAAAAACAATATGATAATTCTGTAACGGAGTTTCATGCTCGAGGGCGGATAATACAATTCATAGACGAATAAAATTCTGGAGGGACATCGTTGATTGGTTATCTTTTGAGGTATTGTCTCACACTTATTGGCAGGGGGTAATTAGGATAGGGGAGATATATATAACCTATTATGTCAATATGTCTTTTCCGAATATTGCGTGGTTATATTAGAACAGAAATCGTACGGAGGAATTATTTGAAATGTCCGTAAAAATCGGCACAAAAATAATTGAAGAAAATTTTCCTGTTTTTTTCATTGCTGAAATTGGAATTAACCACAATGGTGATGTAAAAATTGCGAAAAAGCTCATTGATGTCGCGGTTGATGCTGGGTGTGATGCGGTAAAGTTCCAAAAAAGAACCGTGCCAGTAATTTACACAGAAGCAGAGCTCGCAAAGCCTCGTGAAGTATACGCAGAAATTATTAAAACCGCTCTTGGGCGTGGTGTTCTGCCGGATGAGAATCTTAAGCGCCTTATTGCATCAGGTTGCCAAGAGACGACTAACGGCGACTTAAAGTGGGCGCTTGAATTAACGCGCGATGAATATTTTGAAATTGATTTATATTGTAAGAAGAAAGGTATCTTGTGGTTTGCGTCTCCCTGGGATGAGGAAAGCGTTGATTTCTTAGAAAAGCTTAATGTTCCCTGCCACAAAATTGCATCTCCGTCGCTCACCGACGATGGGCTCCTGCGGCACATTCGGGCTACGGGGAAGCCCGTTGTTCTTTCAACGGGCATGAGTGATATGGGAATGATTGAGCATGCTGTTTCTGTGCTTGGAATGAGAAATCTGATTATTATGCACTGCACGAGTTTTTATTCGGAGGTGACCGCAGATAATCACGTTCTGTCGCTGCTTAATTTGCGAGGAATACACACTCTTCAAAAAAGGTTTCCGAATATTCCGATAGGATTTTCCGGCAATGATGCCGGTATTATGCCGACGTATGCTGCCGTTGCCATGGGGGCGTGTGCGGTAGAAAAACACCTTACCCTCAATCATGCAATGTGGGGTTCTGACCAAGCGTCTTCCGTTGAACCGAGTAAGTTTAAAGATCTCTGTCGTATGATCCGAGAACTTGAATGCGCGAGGGGAGATGGAATTATTAGAACCTATCCCGAAGAAATGCCCAATATGAAGAAATTG
>CAZKXD010000029.1:5667-9781 GCA_964556765.1 uncultured Candidatus Saccharibacteria bacterium
TCTTTTTAAAGACCAGCAAACAAGCTGTTTGCTGGTCTTTTGTTTTTTAGGCGCCTTGTGTGTTATGTCAATATGTAATATTCTTTAGAATAACTTAAATATATATTATATATGTTGAAACGCGAAGAAATACTCGGTGATTTACATTCTCATATGAATAGTCTGTATGGCTCCGGAAAGTACTATATTTCATTGCCCCCTGACGCAAGCGGAAGTTTTGAAGAATCATATTGGCATACAGCAGTTGACCCCGACGGGAAAGAACGACACAGACTACGGGAGCGCGAGCAGTTTATCGGTGACATCGAATATGTTCTCAAATATCTTATTTGTCTAAAGCCGGGCAAGATTCTGGATATTGGTTGTGGTTTGGGCTGGTTTCTCTCCGCACTGCCCAATGTGTGGGATAAATACGGGCTTGAGGTTTCGAAAACCGCCGCGAAACACGCAAAAGAATACGGGAATATATATCACGGCGCCCTTAAAGATGCGCCGTACGCGGAAAATTTTTTTGATATCATTTTCATACATCATGTCATTGAACACATGGAAAAACCGGAAAAAGAAATTCGGCTCATACGGCGCATATTGAAACCGTGCGGCGTGCTTATTTTGGGAACTCCCGACTTCGATTCGGGATGCGCTCGTCGCTTTGGAAGACAGTATAGGTTACTCCACGACAAAACTCATGTCAGTTTGTTTTCGAACGATTCTATGCACCGCTTTTTGCGCAATAATAATTTTGAAATACAAAAAGTTGAGTATCCGTTTTTTGAAACTCGTTTTTTCACAAAAGAAAACCTTTTGAAATTGTTTGATACTGACTTAATTTCGCCCCCGTTCTATGGAAACTTTATGACATTTTTTTGCATAAATCAGAAATGAATACTAAAAAATACAAAATTTTGGCTGTTGTTCCCGCAAGAGGAGGAAGCAGGGGCGTGCCGAGAAAAAATATACAACTCCTTTTAGGAAAACCACTAATTATGTATGTGATAGAAGCCGCGATCGCCTCCGGTGTTATTAATCGGCTCGTAGTTTCAACAGAAGATGCCGAAATAGAACAAATCGTGAAAAAGAACGGTGTTGAGGTAGTGGCACGCCCTCCGGAGCTTGCGTCTGATGCCGCTCTTACAGAGCCAGTCATGGCGCACGCGCTCCGTGCGCTTAAAAAAAACGGATATTTTCCTGATTTTATTTCTCTTATTCAATGTACGTCTCCATTTTTAACTGGACAAGTAATAAAAGATGCTGTTTCAAAAGTTACTACTGGCGGCTTTGATTCTTGTATTACCGTGTTTTATCCGCGGAGCCATTGTTTTAAATGGCGGCGTGGCCAACACGGGCAATTTCTTCCGGAGCATGACCCTGACAATCGCCCAAGGAGACAGGACATGGAACCTATATACTATGAAAATGGCGCTTTTTATATTACTCGGATGGAATTATTTGAGAAGACAAAAAATCGATTTGGCGGAAAACTCGCAAAAACAACTGCGATTGAAATGAGCGAGGAAGACTCACTTCAGATAGACACCAAGTATGACCTCTGGTTGGCTGAACAAATACTTCAAAAACGGATTTCGCAAAATAGGATGGCGCACGGTAACAAATCGACTGGTCTATAAAAAGGCTAATATTTTGAAAGGTCAAATACAGCGCGTAGCAATATGTTAAAACAATTACTTAAAAAATTTCTGATACCTTTATGGGGGCCCAAGGCCGGAAAGCAGACTCGCTATTATTATGAATGCGGAAAAGTATGGTTGTTGAAAAAAATATATCGTTCGGATAGTAACGCGCTTCGTATTAATATTGGTGGGGGCAGGTGGTATCAAAAATACTGGGTAAATATTGATCTCTATGCTCCGAGAGTTTATTGTGATTATAAAATTGACTTACGGGACAAAAGACCATTTCCGATTAAAGACAGTGTCGCGCAACTTATTTTTTCATCCCATGTGTTTGAGCACGTGTCTGATGATGTTTGTGCGCACGTACTCAACGAGTGTCATCGGATACTAAAATATGGCGGCACGATGCGAATTGTGGTGCCTGATATGGACAAAGCTCTTGAGGCGTATAAAAGAAAAGATCAGGGATTTTTTAACAGCGGTGAAATAAAGTTGACGGGCGATACTTTGGAAAGAAAATTAGTAAATTATTTTGCTTCGTATAAACGAGGCATATATAGCGGCGGTCCGGTTGTTTCAGCGGGATTAGTAAAACAAAAACTCTCATTGTTTAATAAATATGAATTTATAAAATGGTGCGTGAGTCTTATTCCTAAAGACGCATATTACGTAGCGCACGTCAATGGATATGATTTTGAGAAATTATATGTATTGCTAAAACAAGCTGGATTTGAAAAAATTGAAAAGTCCACATTTCAAAAATCATCTGTATCTGAAATGCGCGGAAAGGGGTTTGATCATGCTCCGCTTATTAGTTTATATGTTGAGGCGACGAAATAAATTATATTTAAATATAATTGTCGCATTATAAAATATGTTTACATTCCTCAAAAAAACCTCTTTAGACACTACCGAAGATTACATTATATTTTTTTTGGTAATGTCTTTCATAATAGTTTTGGTTATAAGCGGCGGGGTGTGGGCGACTGCAACCGGAAACCACAGGCGAGAATGTGAGCAAGGAAGAAAACTCTACCCTGAATATGGAACTTATTATGAAGTAATGTTTGATGGGGATATAATTCAGTGCAAAAAATAAGCCGCATTATTATTTGTCTTGTTATTGTGTATATGCGCATAATGTCCATAAATTATATTAGGAGCTGGACGTTTATCTTTGAGGCGGTTTATATTTAATATAAAAGTCTTGAATTATTCAAGAAAAAAGAGCGCCTCTTTTTACGGAAAAAGGATTGTATTTGGGTGTGTGCGAGAATGAGATGTATAATGATATTTTCATATATTGTCAATTTTTTTTTAATTTTTCACCGTGTTACAATAAAATAAATAAGAATTTTTATTAGCGACGTAGAGCGAGAGAAAAACAAAAATTTGATTTTGTTTTTCCGAGCCGAGGAGCTAACATAGGTTTAATACCGCGCCGCTTGCGGCGCACATGAGCGAGCGCATGCGAGCACCGAGTAATACCTCGGGGCTTCCCTGAGGAACCTTTATAAATAGTTTAAAATTATCTATGAACAAACTCACAAAGACAACATTGGCGGTGACTGTGTTTTCTCTTCTTGTTGTAGGCGGCATTCTTGCCGGCAATTTTAGAGAAGCGGGAGCGACAATAGTTATTAACGGTGTTACATATAAGACGGTAGAAGAAGCACTGAACGCCGCCGTGCCATTTAATAAGGCAACAGTTAAGGGGAAAGAAATGGCAAAAATAAAAACGATTGGTAAGATACAACGCGGTGATTACTGGATTGAAGTGGTTGATATGAAGGTCATAGAAGGTGGGCTAGAAGCATTCGTGAAAGCGTGGGATAAAAATAACAATCAAATCGGTTTTGGCAGAGATGGCACGGTTGAAATTGAACGTTTTGTTATTATTAATCCACCAATTTTAGTTTATGACTCCGAAGGAAACATTGTTCGCGAGTGGACGGATGAAGTGACTGGGGAAATAAAACAAAGAAAACTCAAAGAAGATCTACGGGAAGCGCTCCTACAGTCGCTTGAACACACCCTCTCTGTGAAAAAGCAGAAATACGGGTCAGCATATATTATCAAAGGAAAGATTGGAAATACGACCCTGACCGCATACCCCCAAGCGGGGACAGGTACCGCTCCTATTGACGGGCGTATGGCGCGAGGCACGGTAGATGAAACGTTTTCAACGATTCATAACGGTGCCGGACAAGCAGTGAGCAACACCGCGACCGATCAGCCCATGTCAGTTCTTGCGTCAGCGACCACTGATCAGTTTTCGGTTTTGCAACGTTGGGGATTTGGATTTAACACAAGCTCTATCGGAAGCGATTCTATAGATTCTGCCACATTCTCATTGAGAGGAACGAATGTTGCCACGCAATTAGGCACAACCGATTTAGATATTGTTTCGTTTTCTCCCGCGGATGGCTCCAATTTCGCCTCTTCCGACTACGCTATCGCAAGTTTTGGAGGAACGCGGT
>CAZKXD010000030.1:0-247 GCA_964556765.1 uncultured Candidatus Saccharibacteria bacterium
ACCAAGATCGGATTGAGCGTCTGTTCGCGCTCGTCGTTGCCGCCGCCGACTCCCGTGCCGCGCACCCTGCCGACCGCGTCAATCTCGTCCACAAACACAATCGCGGGCGCCGCTTTTTTCGCGAGTTTAAACAAATCGCGAACGCGGGACGCACCGACTCCGACAAACATCTCCACAAATTCCGAACCCGAAATTGAGAAAAACGGCACCTTCGCTTCGCCGGCAACCGCGCGAGCCAAAAGCGTTT
>CAZKXD010000030.1:373-6202 GCA_964556765.1 uncultured Candidatus Saccharibacteria bacterium
GCTGATTTTTATCGTTCGGGTCAATCATACGCGCTTTTGACTGTCCAAAGGTAAACGCCTGCATACCCGCGCCTTTCATTTGCCGCGATATAAGCCAGAAAAACAAAAGGATAAATATAATCGGAATAAGAAACGGCGCCGCGTTTATCAAGAAATATACGAACCCCGATTCTTTTTTAATTTCAATTTGAAGCGCTTCAAGTTGTTCAACCGTCACGCCATAGTTAATAAGCGTATCGGACAGCGCGGTCCCCGCTTCTTTTTTTGATTCTTTTACAACAAACGACGGCTCTTCGCCTTCTTTTTTCGGAGGTTGCGCGTTCGGGTCTTCCTCTTTATATGTCGCAATAAGTTTCTCCCCCTCTACCACCACCTTTGAAACAAGTCCTCCTTTTATATCCTGCGCCAAAACGGAGATAGGTATCTCAATCTTCTTTACTTTGTTTTCCACAATCAGCGAATACGCCGTTACGATAATAAGAAGAATGAGAATCGTGCTTAACAGATTCCCCCAAAATTGCCCGCGCGGAATGCCCCCTCCTTTATTATTCTTTAAAAATGGCGGTTTGCCGCTCTTTTTTTCTTTTTTTCTTCTTGATTTTCCAAAAGCATATGGATACAACTATACAACAAAATGATAAAAAATGAAAGCTCTCGCGCCGAGAACGCCGCCTGCGCGTTGACGACCGTAACACGGCATGATACCGATATAAGAGAAGAAGTCCGGTGGAAATAAGAAATATGAACACAATTTTTCCAAAAACCGTTTACGTTAAACGGCGCGCGCGACTCGCGCGTATGATGCAAAAAGACAGCATTGCCGTTGTGCGCTCCGCGCCCACGCAGCTACGAAACGGGGACAATTATTTTCCATACCGCCAGGACAGTTCCTTTTATTATTTAACGGGGTTTACAGAACCGGAGTCCGTGCTCGTTGTCACTTCCGGCAAGAAATCGCAGAGTATTCTTTTTTGCCAAGAGAGAAATCGTGAAACGGAACAGTGGACCGGAAGACAATGCGGCCCGAGTGATGCTCGAAAAAAATTTGGTTTTACGCAAACATATCTGATACGGGCGCTCGGCGAAGTATTGCCGAAACTGCTTCAGGAAAAAACAAACATATATGTTCATCTTGGGGAAGACACGTCTGATGAAAAATTTCTGCGCTGGCTTACCGACGCGCGCGCCGAAGCGCACGTCCGCGCAAACGCGCCGATTCACGATGTAGAAAAATTAATCGGTGAAATGCGCGTCATAAAAGAGCCGCGAGAAATCGCGGTGATGCGCCGCGCCGCGCGCATATCGGCGGCAGGACACACGCACGCCATGCGCGCGTGCAAACCGGGTATGATGGAATACGAACTCGCCGCAGAAATTGAATCCGTGTTTAGAAGGAACGGCGGCGACCCGCTCCACGCGTATCAAACAATCGCCGCGAGCGGAGAAAACGCGTGCACGCTTCATTACACGAATAATAACGCCAGAACAAAAAGCGGAGATTTGATATTGATTGACGCCGGGTGCGAGCTCGACCTCTATGCCTCGGACATTACCCGCACATTTCCGGTGAGTGGCGTTTTCTCAAAAGAACAGCGAGCGCTCTATGAAGTCGTGCTCCGCGCGCAGGAGGCCGCCATTGCCGCCGTGTCTCCCGGAAAATTGTTTGTCGCAATCCATAACATAGCGGCGCGCGAGCTCACCGCGGGACTTGTTCGACTCGGTATCCTAACCGGAAATCCGAAAAAACTTATAAAAGAGCGGGCATACAGACATTTTTTTATGCACGGCATCGGGCATTTCCTTGGTCTTGATGTCCACGACGCGGGAGAATACATTGTGAACGAAAAATCAAGAATGTTGTCAAAAGGAATGGTTATTACCATTGAGCCCGGAATCTACATCGCGCCCGACAGCGTGGGAGTGGACAAAAAATGGCTCGGGATCGGTATTCGCATTGAAGATAATGTTTTAGTAACCAAAAATGGGCACGAGGTGCTTACCCGCGCCACTCCCAAAACAATTAAAGACATTGAAGCGGTGATGAGAAAGAAATAATCGGTATTTTCGCGGCGCGTATGCGCCGTTTTTTTAATGAAAAAACCGCTCTCGTTTCGCGCGAGGCGGTTTATGCATACTGCACAGTAATATATATCTATATATCTATTTTTGGGGCTTTCTTTGCCCGTCCGGTCTTTTTTTTCTTTTCACCAAGCAGACGCACGGTTTCCCACAAAATTGCGGGGCCCCAGCCGGTTGAAAATTTTGCCTTTTCCCCCGTAGCATCATATGCACCATCCGCGGCGACTCCGGCGATATCAAGATGCGCCACGTCTTCCGTCTCCGCAAATCCCATAACAAATTTTGCCGCGAAAATAGCATCGCCACAACGCCCTGCGTAATTTCCCAGATCAGCGACATCGCTTTCTTTTTTTCCTATACGCGTCGCCTCGCAAAGCGGCATACGCCACACGCGATTCCAACTCGCCCGCGACGCCGTTTCAAGAACGCGCGCCATCTTCTCTGTTTTTGGAAAGAGTCCCGCAAACCCGTTGCCAAGCGCGGATACGATTGAGCCGGTCAAGGTCGCGAGCGTAATCAAATAATCCGGCTCGTAATTCGCTTCAGTATATTCAATCGCATCCGCAAGCACCAAACGCCCCTCCGCATCGGTATCATTGACTTCAATCGCACTGCCACGATATGTTCGCACAACGCTTCCCGGATGATATGAATTCGCGGATATCGCATTGTCCGCAACGGCAATTGTGACAAGAAGGTTGATGCGCGCCCGCCTCTTCGCCACCATATCAAACACGGCAATCGGCGCGGCCGCCCCCGCCATATCACATTTCATATCGGCAAACTCGCCGGAGGGTTTCTTGTCTTCTCCGCCGGTGTCAAATACGAGACACTTTCCAACAAGCGCAATAGTGGGGTCTTTTTCAGAACCGCCCATATACCGCATAATGATGAGTGCGGGCGGCGATTCGGGCATACGCCCCCTTCCAACATTCCAAAGCGTGTTCAAACCCGCGCTATTCAAACCATCCCCTTGAATAATTTTACACGCGCAGAGCGTGTCCGCGTGGCGTTCAATAATCCGTAACGCAAGACGAATAATATCCGTGGTGCTTTTGCAATTCACCTGCGCGGGCATATCAATCCATAAACGGGTATACTGTTCCGCGCGAACAAGATCGTTTGCAAATTCAACGGCGTCTTCAAATTCGCCCCGCCTAAGCTTCACGCCGGAAACCGTAACGCGCCGAAGCGACATACGAGCATCTTTTTCCTTTTTCAAATCATCACATACATATGTCGGCGTCTGAAGTCCGTGCACAAAATGAATTAAAATATCTTTTTCTGACAAAGACCCGTCAACGGGAAGCCCCTTCAGCAAGACGTTCGCTCGAACAAAACGCTTCTTTGAAAGCGCGCGCGTTACCTTTCCCCCTAACGCAGAGAGGTCATCCGCGAAAAATATTCCGTCTGTCCCGACCGCCGAAACAACAAGCAAATTCAAACGCTTGCCGAACAGGAACAAAGGCGGGTCATTTTCGGTTGGCATACAAACCAAAGAATGCGGAATAATCTTTTTAATGAGCGCGCTTGTTTCGCGAAAATACGGCGCCCAGTTTCCATCAACGAAAACAACCGTTATTTCTGCTTCTCGCGACGCCTTATCGGAAACAGCGGTTACGTCAAGAAGATTGAGGGGGCGCAGTAAGTCAATCGGCGTAAGATGAAACTCATTGAGCGTTTCTACCGTATCTTTTGTCATTCGTTGGGATACTCCTCTTTCGTTTTGTTTTCTGCTCACAAATTAACACGCACCGTTCGTGGCGTCAACCGTTGTGGGGATGTGCTACAATGCACATATGTCTCTGATACAGAACCCCGACGCTAGAAACTCGCCTCGCTCGTTTCAGCACGGGGCACGTAAAAAAACAGCAATCGTGCTCTCGGGCGGCGGAATGCAGTGCGTATATCAGGTCGGCGTTCTGCAAGCATTACGAGAAAAATTCTCCCTTTCTCCCGATATACTGGTGGGAAGCTCCGGAAGCGCGGGAACTGTTGCGTATTTCTGTTCGGGACAATATGACGACATTAAACATATTTGGCTGGATCTCCTTTCGACAGAGATGTTTATCGCCCCATGGCGTCTGTGGAAAATAATGGATATTGATTATCTGATTGATACCGTTTTTAAAAAAACGGTCCCCCTGCGCACTCGCGAGCTCGCGCAAACAAAGATAAAATATTTTATTTCCGCGACCGATTATCAAACGGGGCAGATAGTATATTTCACAAACGGCGCTGAACAATATATTTTTGATATACTCCGCGCGTCCAAAGCAATACCGGTTGCGTATAATAAAAAAATATGTATTGACGGAGCGTGTTACATTGATGGGTATGTAGGAACAACCATAGAACAATCCGCGCAGAAAGCGGAAGACGCGGGAGCAGAAATTATTATCGCCGTTGATAACTCCACGGATAATTCCCCCATACGCGCGTTCTTTCTCACCGTCTATGGATATCTGCATCCCGCACTGCAAAAAACAATTAAAAAATATCTACGCGCCACGAGACCATTATATATCCACACAAAAAAGAAAACGCCGGTCATATTAATTAAACCGAGCAAAAAATTACCCACCGCTCACGCGCTTGATAACAATAGAGAAAAACTTATACAATCATTTCACCGCGGATACGATGATGCGTGCAGTAATGCCGCGCTCTTGGCGCAACTATAATACACATATGTCTCTGATACAGAATAAGAAAATATATTTTGATTATGAAATCCTGGAAAAATTTGAGGCGGGTTTGAAATTGCGCGGATTTGAAGTGAAATCACTGCGCGCGGGACACGGGTCGCTCGCGGGAGCATACATTATTATACGAGGCGGAGAGGCGTTTGTTGTCGGAATGCACATATCGCCATACCAAACGGGGAACACGCCAAAAGAGTATGACCCCTATCGCATACGGAAACTCCTGTTGAATAAAAAAGAAATTGCCGAGCTCGCGGGGTATGAAAAAAAGAAGGGGTTGACAATAGTACCCGTTTCGGTGTATAATAAAAAACGAACGCTGAAGGTTGAAATTGCCGTTGCGCGCGGAAAGAAAAAATACGATAAACGGGAATCCCTGAAAAAGAAACAGGATGCGCGAGACATCGGACGTACCTTGAAAAATTTAGTACGATAAAAATATTGAGAAGTGGCAACCAAACCAAAGGAGGAAAATATGCCACGAAAACGGTCGGTGATTTTTACGCTACGGCATAATGGAATGCCGCGTGCAATTCGGAAAAAATCGATCGTCGTCACCGATAGGGAGGAACGTCGGCTCCACGGTGGCGACCTTGATCCATTTGGGAGGGCGCAGGTCATACGCCCTGAAGACTATTTCGGGATTAGCTCCGAGGAGGAAGATGACGTCCCCACGATATTAGCGGACGGGGATGTTCCTCTGCCGCTTACCGAGATATATCCGGATTAAGTTGTTTGAAAAAAATGTGTTGTGGGCAAGCGCTTTTGCTTGCCCCCACTTCTCAGTATTTTTATAGCGACGCATTTTGTCCCCGCCCTATTTTAGTATTTTGCAAAATGCTAAAATACGGCGGGGATGCAAGGCATCGACAAGAAGTATGATATATGTGTGCAGGTAGCGCTGAAGTAACGCTCTAAACTGCTTCACCTGATAAGTGCAAACTTATTCTCTAAAGTAGGAAATGCCGTTGCTTCTCTCTTCGGAGTGAAGACCGGCGTTCTTGCTCCGGCATACGCATAACTGCCTATCGCCGGCGTCAATACT
>CAZKXD010000030.1:6275-6763 GCA_964556765.1 uncultured Candidatus Saccharibacteria bacterium
AGATATTGGTGTAATATTTTCGGAATAAATTGATGCGTCCGCTTTGCGCGTCTATTGAAATTACAAAAGCTCGGGGCTATACGATTTTTTGCGTTCCATACGTATCCGCTCTTAAACAAACATAAACGCAATACACCTGTAGAGTCATTTATAAAACCTTTTTGCACGGCGGTTCAATTCCGCCCATCTCCATTCGTTCAAAAATGAGCTCGCTTCTGGCGAGCCATTTTTGTTGAATGGAGATGGAGCGAGCGAACTGCTTCACTCGCGTGCGGAATTGAACGGTCGGAGCCGTGTCCTCCGCTTGCCGAAGGACAGGCGAGACGGGCCGGCAAGCGCTTATGAGCGAAGCGAATTAGCGACTTGGTATGTCAATTCCCTGCCTGCCGGCAGGCAGGCGCCCATCTCCACTCGACTTCGCAACAGAAAAGACACGCGCACAGCGTGTCTTTTCTGTTGCTTCGCTCGTGGTAAACCACCTAAAAGAG
>CAZKXD010000030.1:6773-9286 GCA_964556765.1 uncultured Candidatus Saccharibacteria bacterium
CCCGGACCAGAAGGTCGAGCCGGATGTCGGCCACGAGATCGTCGAGGGACTGCTCGTGGCAAGCCACATTAAGCTGCTTCGCTAAAGCTTCGCGGTGCGCGCACGGGCAGTGCTTATACTGCGAACAAAAAGCCACCAGCGTTGCCGGTAGTTTTCATTAATAGAAAAAGGGCGGGCATCTTGCGATGTCGCCCCCAGACATTGTGAACTTCAGTCGCGCCAGCCGAGACCGTAGCGTTCGGAAAAAGCGCGATCCTTAAGACGAACGATGGGAACCCACTTGTTTGTGCGACTATCGACGATGAGTCCGTTTTGATAATCGTGCCTGCTATCCCGATCTTGTCCGACTTGCCAGCCCTTCAAGCGGTAATACCACGGCAAACGATACTTAACCTCGCCACGGAGCATCTTCTTATCGTAGAAGTAATCGCCGACAATTCCGTCAATCGCAATCGCCACGACAAGAACACACAAAACGGCAAAAAAGATTACATACGCGACAGCCGTCGCAATGTATGCAATAGTCACGACCCCCACAGAAGCCAGGCCCACCAGCACAAGCAGAGTGAAAGGTTCCATAAACAGCTCCTCTGTGTTTTCTGTCTGCGACAGACGACCGACTAATCTAAAAATAGTTTACACCTGAAAGTATATTTAGTGCAATAGGTTCTACTTAAAAACTTGACGTAGCCAAACGAATATGCGAGTCTCTTAAATAGAAAGATACGGCCCTTTGGGGCAACCACAGACGCACGCGCGTGCGTCGCATCGGGAGAAAAAAATGAAAGTGACCGGAGCTGAAGTGTGGTCTATGTTACTTGCTGACCCTGAAGTCACAGCGCAACTGCCTGAAGGCAGTCAGATTCGTGAAGCTTTCCGGCCATTCGTTGAGGCGTCCCCTGTTGTCCTCGCCAACTTGGTTGATGAACGGATGACGTTCCAAGTTCTAGTGAATGCTAAAATCAAATTTTTTCGTTACTGTTTGAATAATGGATACGTCGATAAAATGGCCGCGGCATCCGGCATGGGCGACGGTGGAATGTTCGGTGGAATGTTCGCGGATTTACTGGAAGGTGTCGTAGAAATGCTCGAGGATATGGCAAGCGATATCCCCGTCATACTGCAAGAGCAGAACGTCACCGAAGAGCAGGTTATGCTCAGTCCGCAGGTCGGGCTAAACGCCGCCAACAAGAAACTCTACCAAGCAGGCACACTCACGGTCGCGGACGTGTTGAGAATGCAACCCGCCGTCATTCTCCATAACAACAACTAACCCGATAACCAAAAGCAAACAACGCCTCGCGAGAGCACCATGCTCTGCGAGGTGTTTTTATTCTGATAAAATGGATATATGCGAACACTTTTTATAGATTTTGATGGAACTATTTGCCACGATAGATTTTGGCGTAGCCTTGATAAGGATTCCTGCGCAAAAGTGCAGAATTTGCTTTTCAGCGGAAAAAATCAAATAGTCCGTGACTGGATGAGGGGTGTTTATTCTTCTGAAGAGATTAATCAGATGGTTGCAAAAGAAACAAGCGTTGAATACGACTCTCTGTGGAGTTTGTTCGTGAGGGATTGCCAAACAATGCGAGTTGAACCGGAAATACTCGCACTGATAAACGACCTTAGAAATAGTTTTCACGTAGTTTTGATTACCGGAAATATGGACTGCTTCAGTCGTTTTACCGTCCCGTCACTACAGTTGAATAAGTACTTTGACGCCATAGTGAACTCCTTTGACGAAAAACAACTCAAAAGCGAAAACGGCGGCAATTCTTTTACCAAATATGTTAAAGGAAAAATTACCGACGCTATTTTGATTGAGGATTCAGAGAATAGCTGTAAAGTCTTTGAAAGTCTTGGCGGAACTGCTTACCGCGTTGCTTCTCAAAGTGACACCTTGAAACATCTGAAAAATATTCGGAACTAAGAGATTCCGGATTCGACGGGTTCGACAAGCTCACCACAAGCAAGCTCACCACGAGTAACCTCTTCCAAATGTGTGTACACATTACACGGCCCCCTTGACAGAGTTTGGTCAAAGTTATATAATAAAAGCACCATACCGAGGCCCGATGGGAGCGATAAAGCGACCACGGGAGACCGCGGGTGGAACACAGAAGGAGAAAAGCCATGTCAATGCGAATCTGGTTGAAGCCGTCCGTGAAGCCCCCCCTCCTCAAGGATACCGGCAAAAAGGGATGGGGAACAAAAAACATCTTCACACTTGCGGACGCGGAGGTGCATGACGAGGATGGCAACAAGTTTGTCCCCGTATACGCCAACGTCAATAGCCCAGCGACGGTGATTCCAGTCGTCGCTCGGGAATACGTCAAGAAGGTGACGTACGTGGGCGCATATCACACGGGACTCCGCGCGGACGGCGTATACCGCCTCAAGGGCGCGGTCGCTCTCGTGGAAACGTTCCCGTGCAACAAACGGGCCGACGGCTCCACCGAGGAGGCGCGGCAGACCATCTACATCTCCGCGGGGAGCGTAAGAACGCTCCG
>CAZKXD010000031.1:0-9151 GCA_964556765.1 uncultured Candidatus Saccharibacteria bacterium
TTACTTCAAGCACGTCGGCAAACTCTTCAATACTTTCGTCCTTTTTGAACTCTTCCGTCTCCTCAATCAGCTTCTCTTTTAACTTCAGCCAATACTCCGCTTCATCCGCAATATGCGTTATCGGATTACCACCTTTTTTGCGAATATAATCGGGTATTTTATCTCGCACTAATTTGTTGTATTTCATATTTTCATTTTCCACGAAACTTTTGTTATGTGTTGACTGCACCGCGGAGATTCATTAACTTTAATTATAGAACTTTATTTCTCTGCGGAGAATAGTGTGGCTCTTAAAAAGCGGCAAAAACTCATTTTAGCGGCGCTATCGGAATTGGGCGGAGAAGCCACTACCCGACAAATCGCGGAAAAAGTGGGTTTGCACGTGAACGGGGTTTCTCAAAGTCTGGGCGCGCTCCAACATGTTATATGCCTTGGCGGTCGCGCCGGAGAAACAAGGTGGAAATTGGTCAATCGGTCAGCCGCTTCGCGAGAGAGCAAATAGATTAATCGAAACATCGGCCGCCCTCGGCTCCATGGAGAGACCTTGCGGTCTCTCCTTTTTCATGTCCACCATTACCCATGACCTCCCTCCGCTCTTCGAGCTATGGAATGGCACGGCGCTTTATACGCTTCTTATCTATAACACAGGGAATTTTATTTCAAAAACTTCCCACGGTTGCCTAGAAACATCCGTATAGCGTATCCACTTGGGGATTATTTTGAAAAATTTAATTCCCAGTTTCTCAAATTTTACCGCCTCGGGAAACTTCGCAAAGTGTACTTGTTTATATTCATCAAGTTCTTTGCCGCTCAACTCAACCGCAATCCCTTCGTATTGCATCGTTGCGGGTTCCAATCCAATTACCGCGGAAACATTTTGATTATTCTGGAGATTTTTATATTTTCGGAAACTTGGCAGTGTATCAAAAATTAACTCAAGATTATCTCTGGCTGAAATTTCAACCACAGCGGATTCTGATATATTTTCGGGCGTTACCGTGGATAACACAGCCAGCTTGTTCTGGTTTATCAGCTCTTTTACTATTACTTTTTTGTCGTTATCTTCCATAAATGTATTGCCCCACGCCTCACCCTGCCACGCAAAGAACCGATGTCTAATTAAACTCATTCATCGCGCGTTCTTTTCCTTCGCTTACAATCGCAGTGAGCACATCCTTGATTCGTTTCGTGATTTTTTTTAGTAATTCCACCTCTTTGGGTTTAAAACTTTTCAAGATAAAATCATTCACCATTTTCTCTCCTTGGGGTTTTTTCAATTTTCCCGATGGAGATGACGAGGAAATCCCTATGCGCACGCGAGTAAAACCTTTTGTTTTTATCGCTCGCTGTATTGATTCAACACCTTTGTGTCCTCCTGAACCGCGATTAAAAACGATCTTTAAGGAACCGATCGGCAAGTCCAGGTCATCATGCACAACGACAAGCCGTTCGGCTTGTTTTTTATTTTTTACCACCGGAGCAACGCTCGCGCCCGACTTATTCATAAATGTTTCCGGCAACACAAGCAGTACGCGTTCTTTTTGTATAGTTCCTTCCGAAACAAGGGCGTTTAATTTTTTATCATGCTTCCAGTCCGGAAATTTTTCCGATACGCGAAACCATTCAAGCGCCGCGCGTCCCGCGTTGTGACGCGTGCCTTCATATTCTTTTCCCGGATTCCCCAGACCGACAATAATATATGACATATATAACAGTATAAAAGATAAAATAAAAAGTTGAAAGCATCGCGCGCAAAAATGAAAAAATTGTGCACGAGCGCACATTGTACTATAATGGCATCATAATGTCTGAAAAAATGCCTTTTTTGCAAAAAACCTCCCCTGCGCCGCACAGCGGCTGGGGGTCTTTCGTGTGGGAGGTCGTTAAGTTCGCATTCCTCGCCCTCATCATCGTAGTGCCAATCCGCGTGTACGTTGCACAGCCATATATTGTGAGCGGAAGTTCTATGGTGCCCACATTTCAAAACGGAAATTATTTAATCGTAGACCAGTTGTCATATCGCATCCGCGAGCCGGAACGCGGAGACATTGTTATTTTCAAGTATCCCAAAGACCCTTCAAAATTTTTTATTAAACGCGTTATTGCGCTCCCAAACGAAACACTGGAAATACAAGACGGCGCGGTTACCATTAAAAACCAAATGTCGCCGGATGGATTCACGCTTGATGAACCATACAATATGTCGGAGTTTAATGATACAATGACATTCACGCTCGGCGAAGCTGAATATTTCGTTATGGGGGACAACCGCGGGGCAAGCCTTGATTCACGTTACTGGGGAGCGCTTCCGCGCGCGCTTGTCGTAGGGAGAACTCTCGTTCGCCTGTTTCCCTTAAGCGACGTTTCATTCCTTCCGGGAAAAGCGTCATATTAATACACGCGCTATCGGGCATATCCAAAACTCATATGAAAAAAACACCCCACCAAAAAATAAAAAAACAGGAAGTTCCCACATCTCCCAAGGGCATGCGCGACATATTATCCGATGTTTATTTCTCGTATCAGGGATTTTTTGAGAAAGCGGCAGAGGTCGCGCTCTACTACGGATTTAAACCGATTGAAACGCCTATTCTTGAAAAAGTGGAAACATTTACGAGCGGCGTCGGCTCCGACACCGATATCGTAAGTAAAGAAATGTATTCATTTACCACAAAAGGGCGCGACCATCTTGCGCTTCGTCCGGAGGGAACCGCCGGTGTTATGCGCGCGTATCTGGAACACGGTATGCAAACGCTTCCCCAACCGGTTATGCTCTATTATCACGGTCCATTCTTCCGTCACGAAAAACCCCAACGCGGACGGGCGCGCGAATTTTTCCAATTTGGATTTGAGGTCCTTGGCTCCGACCAAGCCATTATGGACGCGCTGACGATTAAACTCACCTACCTTATTTTGGAAGAGGTGGGAATCAAAAATCTCTGCATACTTTTGAACAGTATCGGTGACTCGCAGTGCCGTCCGTCATACGTACGCGAATTAACCGCGTATTACAGAAAAAATATCAATAAAGCGTGCGCGCACTGCAGAATGCGACTTAAAAAAAACCCGCTTCGTCTGCTTGATTGCAAAGAAGCGCAGTGCGTGGAGCTTGCGAAAGAAGCTCCCGACATCATGGGATTTTTGTGCGACGGATGCAAACGACACTTTAAAGAAGTACTGGAGCATTTGGAAGCGATGAAAATACCATATCGTCTCAATCATACGCTTGTGCGCGGCATTGATTATTACACACGAACCGTTTTTGAGGTGGTAAGCGAACAAGAAATAAAAACCGAACCGGAAAAAGAAGCGGCAACCGCGCCGGCGAACGAGGCTACGGCAGAAAATGCCAAAGAGGCATTGAAAGAAGCCGCGTTGCCACCGGAAGAAACCGTATTGTCTTTGGGCGGTGGCGGCAGATACGACCAACTTTCCCGCGCGCTTGGAAGCAGGCGCGTCGTTCCCGCCGTAGGGGCGGCCATCGGTGTTGACCGCGTTCTTTCCGCACCCGGCTTTTTGTCGCCGCGTCCGCGTATCGTTAAAAAACCAAAAATATATTTCATACAAGTCGGCACGGGCGCTAAATTCAAAAGTTTTTCGGTCATTGAAACGCTTCGGATGGCAAAGATACCGGTTATGCACTCAATCAGCAAAGACAAATTATCCGTTCAGTTGGCAATGGCGGAAAAAACGGGAATACCGTATATCATTATTCTCGGACAAAAGGAAGCAAATGAAAATTCCGTTATTGTCCGCAATATGAATACGCATTCGCAAGAAACGATATCCATAAAAAAACTGGAAGACTATCTTAAGAAACACCTGTAATTACGCGTGATGCGCCGCGCGCGTAACGGCGTATTGCAAATAAAATAATTTTGTATATACTACCCCAATATATGAATATGCGGAATATAAACGTGGAAGTGGAAAAAAACGCAAATGAATCAAACGCATCGCTGGTGCGAAGATTTACAAAGCGCCTACAAGGCTCCGGCGTTTTGAAATATGCCCGTTCAAACCGCTTTAGCGTTCGCCCCGAATCAAAATTCAAAAAGAAAGCGCGCGCGCTGAAGCGCATCATCAAATACAAAGAAACGGAACGCCTTAAAAAGTTGGGAAGAATCGTATAAAAATATGCCGAGATACGCAATGAAACACCGGAAAACAAAATGTTTCATAACACGAATGACAAACGACAGGCTTCCTCGCCTGCCGTTTTCCGATATAAAGAACGCCGTTTTGGGCGCGCGCTATGAGCTCAGCATCGTCGGCGCGGGTGATGCTCTTTCCCGCGCGCTCAACCGCCGCTATCGTAAAAAAAACAAACCCGCAAACGTATTAAGTTTTCCGCTTGAAGCGCGCGCCGGAGAAATGTTTATCAATCTTTCTTCCGCACGAAAAGAGGCGCGCGCGGAGAAGAGAACATATGCGCATCAAGTCGGCTATTTGTTTATACACGGGTTATTCCATTTGAAGGGATACCGGCATAATAGTACAATGGAAAGAGAAGAAGCGCGCATACGAAATAAATTTTCAATTATCATATCATAACATCGCGCGCACGCGCCTCTTCTTTTGTTTTTACATACTATTTGATTTTTGAATTGCACGGCGCATCCGGCAATACATATTTTTTTATGAGCACCATTACCACAGGAATAGATATTGGAACCAGAAATATACGGGTGGTCATTGCCGAACGCAACAAAACGGGAGGCGGGGTGCGCGTGCTTGGCGTCGGAAGCGCGGAATCACGCGGGTTGCGGCACGGATATATTACTCATATAGATGAAGCGGTCAAAAGCATTAAAGAAGCGGTCGCCCGCGCCGAAAAAGATTCCGGCGAACGGGTGCGCGAGGCGCTGATCGCAGTCGGGGGACTTTCTCTCGGCGCAACAGTGGGAGTCGGCTCCACCCTTATTTCCCGCGTAGACGGCGAGGTGCTCCCGCTTGACGTGGAGCGCGCAATTTCGGCAAGCAGGCAAAAGGCGGACAATCTGGCAAACAGAAAAATTATTCATGAGGTTGTGCTCCAATACAAGCTTGACGGAAAAGAAGTGCTTGGACGCCCGCACGGCATGCGCGGCATAAAATTTGAAGCAAAAGTTTTATTTATTACATGCCTTGCCCAACACCTTGATGATTTTGTGGAGGCAATCGAGGAAGCGGGCATTGTCGTCGCAAATGTCGCCGCCTCGCCGCTCGCCGCAAGTCTCGTAACGCTCACGCAAACACAGCGAATCGCCGGATGTGTGCTTATAAATATCGGGGCGGAAACGGTTTCTCTCGCTGTTTTTGAAAACGATAAACCGACATCTCTTGAAGTATTTCCCATCGGTTCAACCGATATCACAAATGACATCGCGCTTGGACTTAAAATCCCGCTTGAAGAAGCGGAGAATATAAAAAGGGGTATGCTTACCGGAGAAGAATACCCTCAACGAAAACTAACCGAGATTATTGAGGCGCGGATGTCTGATATTTTTGATTTGGTTGAAGCGCATCTTAAAAAAGTCGGGCGAAACGGTCTCTTGCCCGCCGGCATAGTAATTACGGGGGGCGGTTCGGGAGTCGCCACGATTGAAGACCTCGCGAAAGCGTCTCTGAAACTTCCCGCGCGCATCGCGGTTCCCCACGCGCCCGGAAATGCACAGCTCAAGGTGCGAGACCCTATTTGGTCTGTGGCATACGGATTGTGCATTTTAGGAATCCACGAACCGTACAGCGCCGATATGGAAAATCGGAAAAAGAATGTGGAGGACTATTTGAAAACATTCGCATCGTGGGGCAAGCAATTTCTTCCATAAAAACAACACGCGAACGGCATTTTGCCGCGCCGCGCCCGCCACCGCTCTCTAATCATATTACGAAAAAGACTATATTGTTTGTCAATATTGTTATGATTTTTTTTTCTGGTAGGGTTAAAGAAAATAACGAACAGAGTGATGATTTTCCCCACCTGCGCCAGAAGGCTTCAGCGGGCAAATAATCACTTCGCTCAAGAAAATCTATCATGGCAAAAATTGAACCCGATATTGAAGCATTCGCGCGTATTTATGTAGTCGGTGTCGGAGGAGCCGGCGCTAACGCAGTGAATCATATGATTCACTCTAAAGTGCGCGGTGTTGAATTTATGGTAATGAATACCGACGTGCAAGACCTGCAGAAGTCTATCGCTTCAAAAAAAATCCACTTGGGTAAAAATCTGACAAAAGGGCTTGGAGCGGGAATGAACCCCGAAGTCGGCAGAAAAGCGGCAGAAGAAACAAAAACCGAAATTCAAGATTCAATTAAGGGTTCCGATATGGTTTTTATCGCAGCGGGTATGGGCGGCGGCACGGGCACGGGCGCGGCGCCGATTATCGCGCGAACGGCGCGCGAAGCCGGCGCGCTTACGGTTGGTGTCGTCACTAAGCCGTTTTTCTTTGAAGGAACACAGCGTATGAGTATCGCGCTCGGCGGGCTCGCGGAACTCCAGAAAGAAGTTGACGCGCTTATCATTATTCCAAACGACCGCCTTTTGCAGATTGTTAAAAAAGAAATGACCGCGTTTGACGCATTCGCGATGAGCGATGAGATATTACGACAAGCCGTTGAAGGAATCTCCGACCTCATTACCACACCCGGAGTCATTAATGTTGATTTCGCCGATATTCGCGCGGTGATGGCAGACGCGGGATCCGCTCTTATGGGAGTCGGGCGCGCGTCCGGAGAAAAACGTTCGGAAAATGCGGCGCGACAGGCAATCAATTCTCCCCTGCTCGACGTATCCGTCAACGGCGCAAAGGGCGTGCTGTTTGCCATTGCGGGAGGCGCCGATCTCGGTATGCACGAAATACAGGAAGCGGCAAAAATTATCACGGAATCAATCGCAAGCGACGCAAAAGTCATATTCGGAGCTATCAATGATCCCAAGTTAGGCAAAGGTGAAGTTAAAATTACCGTCATTGCCTCCGGTTTTCCCGAAAGCACGAGCGCGCACAAACCGCTTTTTAATCCGTTTGTAAACACAAACACAAACGGTTCAGCCGCAAACGACGCCGCCAAAAAAAATCAAAAAAAGGAAGAGATGCTGAATGCGATAAACGGCGTGACCAAAAGAACCGTTGAGCCAAGCGGGGAATCAGAAGATGATGAATGGGGCGCGGTGCCCGCGTTTCTGCGAAGAAATAAAAAAGATAAATAAAAAATAAATATGCAAAACGAACCGCTTCTTGAGCGGTTTGTTTTTTAATTTTTAATCAAAAAAAACCACCCACTATGCGGGTGGCTTGTGGAAAATATGTTTTACTGCGTCAATCATGCACGAGAAGATTGATAACAAACTCTACGTGCGTGCCTGCAATCGTAAGAATTGTGGTTGGCTTTACATATCTCAATTCGCCGACCTTAATAAACATCTTTCCTAAATGAACAAGCTGTTTTGGCACACGAGTCCTTTCTTTGAGCGTACAAAAACCGTTATCTATCGCGAGTTCCACCAAATCTGAATGCATCTCCTCCACCAAAAAAGCAAGACTCGCTATCTGTTTTGCGGTAACATCATCAACTCCCGCGCCGCGGCACATTTCCAAAATTTTTTTTAGATTAAGTTTAATCGCCAAAATCAGTCGTCTATAAAATGCGGAATCTTCAGGACATTCTAAAAAACAATCAATAATAAAAAATTCGGGAGATTCGAGAGAAAAACGATTCGAAAAATCAGGATTCATATACTCAAATCGCAATCGCTTCCAAAGATATTCCTTCAACTCTTTCAAAGAAAGGGCTCGCAGGTCTTCTTTGGAAATTATCATTTTTTCTTCTCCCGTTTTTTATTTCTCTGTTTATAATTTTAGACTAAAAAACCAAATATGTCAATACCGCATTAAATTCCTTGCTGACGCGCATTATTTCTTACAAAAAACAGACACCCGTATTCTTGGAGTGTTTGCGAGTGCGCTGTATTAAAAAGAATTATGAACGTCTTTTGCCCACCCTTCGCGCGAGCATCTCTCTTTTTATCGCAAGACGTTTTTTCGTCTTTTTTGAACGGGACGTTTTTCTTTTTCCTATTCCGGTACTTCGTTTTGCCATATACACATAAGTATATGCTATGCGCGCGATTTTTCAAGGATGAACAGCGTCACCCATAGCGACAATCCTTGCGCCAATGCGTCTCTGTGATACTATACAGTACAAAAGAAATTATTATGATAAAAGAAATATTTGTCGCCACAAACAATCAGGCAAAAATTGAACGGTTTAAAAATCTTTTAGAAACCGCCCCTTCCCATATCATCATTCGCACACCAAAAGATTTTGGGCTGGATACTGTTGAGGTAGAAGAAAGCGGCGCGTCCCTCGCCCAAAACGCCGAAATAAAAGCCCGCGCGTATTATACAAAAGTCGCTATGCCGATTCTCGCAAACGACACGGGGCTTTGGGTCATGGGGGAAGGAATGGTTAACACACCCAAACGAACGGCGCTGGGCGGTCTTGATGAAAAAAATTTAACTGATGCGGAAATTGCGGAGAAACTTTTGGAATTTTGGAAAAATATTGCCACGAAAAACGGGGGCTCGGTTGACGCCGCGTGGGTGGAAGCATTCGCGTTACTTGACGAAAGCGGAAATCTACGGGTGAAAGAATCTCGGCGAGAGATACTATTAACAGACACAGTATTTGGAGACCCGCATATTCAAACGCCCGTCCGTTGTTTGTATATTTCAAAAACAACCAATAAGCCATCTATTCAACATACGCCGGAAGAAGAGCTTCTGGAACTGCAACCCGTCACCGACGCCCTTTGCGCATTGCTAGAACACCCTCATGCTTCACTTTGATACGATCGTATCAAAGTGAAGCAGGAAAAAAATCCCTCCAACGAACTCCGGTTCAGTTAACCTAAAACTTTTTAGATGTCGCTCTTTTTTAGATAAAACACGTGACCGAGTCAAACTCGGTTCATCGCGTTTGACGCGATGACCCCAACCGGATTTGAACCGGTGTTAACGGTGTCGCTCTTTTTTAGATAAAACACGTGACCGAGTCAAACTCGGTTCATCGCGTTTGACGCGATGACCCCAACCGGATTTGAACCGGTGTTAACGGTGTCGCTCTTTTTTAGATAAAACACGTGACCGAGTCAAACTCGGTTCATCGCGTT
>CAZKXD010000032.1:0-3389 GCA_964556765.1 uncultured Candidatus Saccharibacteria bacterium
AGCGGAATGGGAAGAAAAAATAAAAGCAATATAACATACCGATTCATGGGGCTGATTCTAGCAGAATGCATACCATTTTCAAGAACAATCCATCTTTCTTGCCGACCATCGCTTGCGGTATCGCTAACTATAGAAAATCCCTGGCGGGCATGCCCGCCAGGGAAAATACTGCTACGCCATTTGGCGCGCCATCGGAATAGTTCCAAAAAGAGCAATTCCATCAATATCATCAATATAAGTAACCTCGTCGGCACCGGCTGTAAGAAGTTTGCTGATGCGATTCCTCCACCCGATTACCCAAAAACGCAGAGAAACTCCTTTGCATTTTGCCATCGCGCGCAAATCATACATACGCGCGAAGTCCCCGTCGCCGCTTACGAGTATTATGGTAATCCTCCGATGCGTATCCATCGCATTTCGTACATGCATACCGATATCAATTCCAAGGGGCGTATCAACATTTGTCTTGCGGTGAACAACCGTGGTAAACCCCGCTGCCCTTGTGTTCATGACGATAGTTTCAATGCGCGAACCGCTATACACATATACGCACGCGCGCAAGAAATTCAACAGTTCATTTTGTTCCGGCCCCGCCTTCAGATGCCCAGCAAGCGCTCTCCAATTTACATTGCTTACCGGGAGCGCGAGGCTTCCTTCATCAATTCCTTTTCCGGTCAAATTTCCCACATCAACAAAAACAAGAGCTGCGTTTTCCCCGCTTCTGTGGTCTGTTTCGGCCGCGCCAAACTGCGACTGAAGCGCGTAGATTTTCTTGCGAAGTTCAGCCAAATCCGTTGTTCTGACCAAAGAAAACCCCTCCGGAACAAACGAGGCAGACTTTGTCGCCAAGGGAACAGCGGAATGTACCGCCCCGTGCGCAGGACTGTTTTTCGTTCCCGATTTCCGAGTTTTTTTAAGTCCTTTTTCGCTTTCCCTTTGCGCGCGCAGAAGCGCGGCGCGCTCTCCCGCCCAAACAATCTTCTGCCTTTTGTGTCTCCCGCGGAGTATTCCGAAATATTTTTTCACGAACAGAAACGGCTGGCCGTTCCAACAACCGGATTTTTGCAACGCCCGGTCTTCCCCTGCCACCTCTCTCACGCACAATCTCAATGCACGAAGCGCGGGAAAGTTCTTTAAGGCAATCCCTAAAAGATATCGTCTGCTTGCCTATCTGACTTCCCAAAACTTCGCCATCGCGCGCGACGCGCGACAACTCTTCAAATACCTTCGCCACATTACGTCCGTGCGCGTCCCTACCGTTCTCGAAAACAACCCGCGGCATCATTGGACGATCCGCGCTTGAAACGAAACAACGCGAAACCGTCTGTAATTCTTTCGGCGGTTTTACTTTTTCTGTCGGCAAAATGCCGGCAACACTGCTTTTTTCTTGTTGTGGAATGTCGTCGTTTATCTTCAGCGCTTGCCTCGCGAATGCGGACATATCAACTCCGAACTTGCGTCCGAGCTCGCTTAAGGCAAGGCAGACATTATTGAAGAGCAAAAGAACGGACTCAACATAAATACCGCCCCCACTCTGCGGCTGAATTGAAATCAGACCGAGATTGGAAACCTTCGCCCCTGTATTCAACCGGTGAAGCAGTTGCCTGCGATTCGCGTTTTTGCCGCTTATCAGTATGCCGTCGCGCGTGAGATCACTCCGCAGTACTTGAAATTTCCCGGAGCACGTCTCCGTCGCGCAACTGTACAGATATAACAAGACCCACCCGAGCTTTTCATGCAACGGAGGACAACCGCGCCCCCTCTTCGTTAAAACCGTGTTTAATTTGTCAAATATCTCTTGCTTACTGGAGTCCATTTGCGCATCTCCTTTCAGTTGATTGCGCCGGAAAAATCATAACATATTTAATAAAAAAACGCAAGTGGCGCAAATAATACACGCGCCGACAAAAATGTCGCAGGTATTGGGCGTTTTTGTCTGCTACAAAGAAGAAAGTACCGCGTGTATAAGACGATTTTTTTCTTCGTCGCTCAAGAACTGCTCCGGCCCGCCGGATGGCTTCCCTTGTTCAAGCCACTGTTTAAAGCAATCTTTATATGTAGAAAGGGGCACTGAAACAAGAACAATGTTATCAACTTTTCTTTTTACATAGAGAGTAAATCTTTTTTCATCTATTTTCCCACGAGCATCCTTAATCTGGCGCTGTTTCCCTCCTATGTAAGAGCCTTTATTGCTCACCGTAAATTGAATTCCCACCCTTCGTTTATTTGTTACAAATTCATCTCTAGGCATATCATCTCCCTCGATGGCAACTCCCAGTGTTTTTTTTGGAATATAGATTTTGAAATCGTATTTTAGTACTGCGTCTTCCATGGCATTTGCAAATTCTACTTTAAATAAAACTTCTGGATTATCATATGACATTCTCAGTAATATATTTTTTGCCATCCTCTCTCCTATAATTCCCTGAATGCCACTATCGCCTGCATATATGTGTTCCTCTATAAATTCTTCGCTTAAATTTGTCGACGGCGACGGGATACGTTCCAAGGTGGAAATTTCATCATTAAAAATGACGTTGATTTTCTGCCGCGTTTCTGACAAATCAGACACTTTCCTTATTCTGCGCCATATATCGGGAGGGCACGATTCATTGGGATAATATAAAACCCCCCAATCCATATCGGCTACGATATCTCCATATGTGAGCGGTTTCTTTTTGTCACCTTCATTTACAAACATGCTTTTTCCGTCTACATCATAGAAAACCTGTCGGCGTCTCATTTGTTCTTCTTCCGTATAATTACGGTGGGCATCAGTGTCGCGAAGTCGCTCTTTTAATGTATCCATTTCAATTCTTTTCTGTACGTTTAATGTAAGAATTCCCCGACGACGTTTTATGTAGGAATTAAAAAGTCTGCTGTCGCTCACTGAAAAGCTTTTCCTTAAAATACGACCGAACGCATCCGCAACGTAATCGGGCAAAATATCCGCTTCGGGAAGCAAACGTTTTTTCCAATACTTCCAAGACTCAGTACTTAAATCTCTTTGTTCCTGACGGCTCATTAAATGAAGATGTTTTTTAACAAAGTCGAGTTGATTGGTGTCCGGTTGTTCAAACCCACCGACATCTGACTCTCCGGACGAAACTTCCGGTGTTGTATTTTTGGATTGTATACGCACCCTTCCTTCTTTTGTAAGCGGTATCTCTGTAAGTCCCCGTTCGCTTTCCTCTTGCGCACGCAGAAGCGCGGCGCGTTCTTCTCCAAAATCGTCTCCTGTAATCTCTGTCCCCGACAAAACATCCCGAAGCTGTTCTTCGGCAATAACTTCGGCCACAGATTTTCCAACTGGTGGCTTTACGTTTTCTTGTGGAATACTCTCCATAAATAATGTCGCTAATAAAATATATAATTAAGAATCCTTTTTT
>CAZKXD010000032.1:3442-4593 GCA_964556765.1 uncultured Candidatus Saccharibacteria bacterium
ATGTCAAGCATTTTTTTGAGGTCGTTTTCCGGAATTTCCGGAACGCTCTGCCGCGCGTGATCCGCCTCTTTTTCTTCTTTCACAACGGGTGTTTCTTGAGCTTTGTGCTGAAGCGCCTCTTGCAGTGTCTTACGAAGTTCGTCGGCATTTTGAGACGTTCCTTCATTGGTTTTCGGATGCGAGCGCAATGCGTTCAAAGAAACGGGCTCACTCCGCGGGCGCTCCTCGCGACGATTTTCTTTTTGTTCAATTTTCGGCGCTCCCCGCGGCGCGCCGTGCCCGTGCGCGCTTCCATAATCTCTGCGGTCTCTTGACCCCATCACCTGTTCCCTCACAGGAAAGCGCCCTTTTTGTTCTCTCCTCTCTGTCGTTCCCGCCGTTCCTGCCGTTCCCGCTACTCCCGCCGTCGATGCCACGGGGCGTGCGCTAAAAGCTTTTTTAAATGGTTGATATTCTTCTCTCGGTTTTTCCTCGCGTTCTCGTACTGTGGGATTATGCGGCGTTACAAATGCCTCTCTGGGGCGAGTGGGCGCCGAATAGTGCGGCCGCGCGCCGTCGGATGTAAATTCTTTTTTCGGTTTCTCCGGAGAAGGCGACGGCACATGCCGCTCTAAAATCATTTTTTCAACATCGGCGCGCGGCTGCGCGTATGTTTTTCGCGAGTGATTAAGAACCGCCTCTTTTTGCGACACAAGCGACCCTTCAATGGGAGGAAGCGTTACCGCCGAGAACGGCTTTGACGCAAGCCCGTCAATCATAAGTTTTAGGTAGATTTGGTAATATCCTAAACTTACCAAATCTTCCGCGGTAAACGTCGGCGAAAACTCTTTTTCAAGAACTTCGGCGTCGTCGGCGCCTACGCGGAATATAATCATAGTGCCCACGTTTCCGAATACCGCCTCGCGAACTTCGTCCGGCATTTGACCTATATATTGGTGCGCGATTGTTAAGCTTAATTTATATTTCCTTGACTCGGATAAAATATCGGCAAACGTTTCGTTCGCAAATGATTGAAATTCGTCAACAAAAAAATAAAACGGGGGCAGCTTCGCAAGCTCCGCGGCGGTTGTGTCGGCGCGAGACATTGCCGCAAGGTAAATCTTGATAATAAGCATGCTCCCGATGAGCTTCGCGTTCGTATCGCCGATTCT
>CAZKXD010000032.1:4608-6356 GCA_964556765.1 uncultured Candidatus Saccharibacteria bacterium
CAAAAGACGACTTTGGCTGACCAATGATGTTTCGTATAAGCGGGTTTGAAACAAATTGTCCGATTTTATTTTGTATCGCCGGCGTCGCGTCTTGCGTATACCGGTCGGTATAATTTGCAAATTCATCAACCCAAAATGATTTGATAACGGGGTCGGTGATGTGCGCGATGACATCTTTACGAAACTCTTTATTTACCAACATTCGATTTACATCAAGAAGCGTTGAGTCCGGATATTCCAAAAGCGCAAATAAAACATTGCTCAAAATATATTCCATTCGCGCAGACCATACATCGGGCCAAATTTTCTTAAACGTGCTCACCAGTCCGCTCACCACCAAGTGACGCTTATCATAGCCGACGTCTTCCATCACATTGAATGAAATGGGAAAATCAACATCAAACGGCGCAAAGTGAATTACGTCATTTATTCTATCTTCCGGAACATAATCAAGAAGCGCGGCGGTTACTTCTCCGTGAGGGTCAATAAATGCGATGCCGTTTCCGTTTTGAAGATCCTGAATCGCCATATTCTGCAAAAGCACCGTTTTCCCCATACCCGTTTTCCCGATAACGTAGACATGCTTGCTGCGGTCGGCCGCTTTGATTCCGAAAACTTGCTCTTTCCCGCGGTAGTCCGCTTTGGCAAAATATGTTTTTCTGTCAAATTCCGTTCTCATATATATATTCAACAATAATTTTATTACTCAGTCAATAAAATTGTGTCTGTCTCGTTTAGTGCTTCCCGCGTATACGTATTTGTCGGGTCCCACAACATCCACGAGTCTAGTCCGGCATCATAAACGGCTTGAATCTGCACTTTTACCATCTCGGTTGTATAGGGCACGGGATAATCAAAGTCTTGAAGCCACGGCCGCAGTTTTTCCGGCGTTGAGCTTGCCGTGACAGCTCTCGCAACCGCCCTGTCCATTGAAAACTTAACTATCTCATACGGATAAGCGTTTACGTTTTGATATCCGTTAAATCCTTTCGGGTAATGTGACGGGTATACCATAGGCGCAATATAGTCAAAATACGGCAACGCATATTCAAGCACCTGTCCGATATTCAAATCATCCGCATTTGTCGTCACCATGCCAAACATATCCGCGGAAAGTACCGCCTCCGTATCGGCAAGCGACTCACGCAGATGCGCAAAAAATTCTTTAAGAATCTTCGCCTTGCCAAATGCGGGGTCAGCGATAATTCTTTCCTCGCTCCACGGATAATATATATCGCGCATATTTCCGTCAGAAGGAAACCGAATATAGTCATAATTAAGCTCGTCAAAACCGATTCCATAAGACTCCCGCGAAAGGTCAATAATATAATTCCAATATTCCTGCGCTCCGACATCTATAAAACTGATGCCCTTGTAATCTTTCCATACGCTTTTGTCGCTTTCTTTCTGCACCGCCAGATCAGGATGTTTTTTCGCAAAAAACGGATCCTGGAATACGGTAATGCGCCCGATTACATACACTTTTTTTTCATGAAGCGCCGTGATAAATTCGCGCATATCCGCAACGGTACACGTAATGCCAACCGCCTCTTTGAAGAGCGTATTTTCAGTTTTAAATGCAATGTTCCCGCTATAATCTTTTATGTCAATAATCACAGAATTTAATTCCGTTTCTTCAATAAGTTTTACCAGCCGATTGCGTAAACTTGGAGTCCCCGCCACGCAACTCGTCATATAAACCCCGCGCATCGGCTTGGGCGTTCTTATGTGCGTAACCGGCGGCGATT
>CAZKXD010000032.1:6366-9013 GCA_964556765.1 uncultured Candidatus Saccharibacteria bacterium
AAACCGGGCTGGTGAACGGCTTTGACAACACGCCGCTTTTTGCGGTGGCAAGCGCGCCACCCTCTTCGCCCGCCTCATACACCGTCCCCAAAAACTCTGGCGCGAAAAGAGCAAGCGCGAGCGCCACAAAAAATAAAAAACCGAACCCCGCATACAGATACCTTTTTCTATGTATTGTCATGCGGATTGGTTTCGGCGCGCGATGCCGTATGCGACTGATTGGTATTCCGTTCTTTCAGGATATTTGAAAGCGCTATTCCCGATACAACGACGCCCGCAAGAAAAAGAAATACCATCTCCCACGATGAAGGAAACCCGAGAAACGGCAAAAAGAAAATAAGCGCTCCAAACACCAATACTGTCCACTGTTGTTTCATACATTCAGTATATCACAAAAATTGCTACGACGGCTCCACCGCAACGACAAACTCACCTCTTACTTTTTCGGGATTTTTTTCAAAATGTCCGATACATTCTTCCGTAGTTCCAAGAATTCCTTCTTCATACACTTTTGTGAGTTCACGGGCAATACATATTTTCCGTTCGGGATTAAGAAATTTTTTCAATGATGTAAGCGCCCTCATAATGCGATGCGGGGATTCATAAAAAACCACCGTTCGTTTTGACGCGGCAATTTCCTTAAAGAGCGTTTCCCTACCCTTTTTGTGCGGTAAAAAACCCAAAAACAAAAATTCCGAGGCGGGAAATCCACTCGCGGATAAGGCGGTAATTGCCGCGTTTGCTCCGGGAATGCTCACGATCAGGCCTCCCGCGCGCCGCACTTCGCTTATAAGGAGAGCGCCCGGGTCTGAAATGGTTGGCGTACCCGCGTCGGAAACCAGCGCGACACTCTTTCCTTCCCGAATCAACGCGATTATTTTTGAGATTGACGCGCCGCTTTGCCGCTCGTTGTACGCCGTTAGTTGTTTGTTCGTAATGCCGTACTTTTGAAAAAGCCTCTTGGTAATTCTCGTATCTTCGCACGCTACAACATCGGCCTCTTTTAAGACGCGAATCGCCCGAAGCGTTATATCTTCAAGATTTCCGATTGGTGTCGCAACTACGTATAAAATTCCCATATCACTGACTATAGTAATCAAAATACACATTGTCAAAGACAAAACTCCAATGCATATACCATATGAAAAAAACCTCCGGCTATAATTCCGGAGGTATAATGAGTCCTTTTTTCGCTTTTTTATCACGCGATAATTTTTGAAACCGAAGTTCTTTTCTTGCGCGCGATTTAAGCGTAATCATCACGCAATCACCTTCTTCTATTTGTCCGGTAACGCGAAATAGAACGAGTTTTTCATTAATATGACTTTCAAGTTTCCCAATGAGAAGCGCCGCGTTTTCTTCCGGCTTGTCTAACGATTCCGATACAAGAAATTCCTGCACCCCTTTCGTTATTTTAATAATAATCGGGCATCCTTGCCGCAAAAACCGTTCGTGCAATTTACGAATTTCAATACGCAAAACCTTGCGCAACAATTCCCTGTCCAGAGGACGGGCGACAATTATCTTCACGCGATTCAAAAATGGTGTCCCGAATTTTTCTTGGAGCGCGTGTGTCGTTATTTCATATATCGCGCGGTCTCGGTCTTGTACGGATTGCGCAAATGAACGTGCGGATTGAATTCCTACCCGAACGCGTCCGCCCCCCGTTTCACGAAGCAATTGAGTTATTTCTTCATCGCCCGCGTTATCTGTCAAAAAAATAAAAGTGTTTGCAAATGAAACGGTGCCGCCCGATTTCAGATCAATCGCCCCTTCATCTAAAATTCTAAACAAAATATTCTGAAGCGTCCTGTGGGCGCGTCCAAGCTCATCTATCAAAAGAATTGAGTGATACGCAACATGTTCCGGGTCATAAAACGGGCATCCCGTTTCACGCAGTTCGTCTTCAACCTCATGCAGGCGATCAAGGATATCGCCAATCCTCGCGGATTTTATGTGAGACGGTTTATGCGAAGACGCCTCTTCATTGTGTTCGCGCAACAATTTTTCCCTTCTTTTTTCTATATCGTTCAAAAGTTCTTTCAGTTCATCTCCCGCATTCATATAAAATTCCTGCCGCCGCATACGAAACGCCGGCGCATCAAGACGCCCCTGCGTAAAAAGCGGGGGATCATCATATCCCACATACCCATGCGGCGAACCCGTTAATGATTCAACCGCGTGCGGTTGAGAAAAATTTTGTCCATCCAGGCGAATCATGCCTTGTGGGTCATCGAACAAAAAGTCGGCAAGCATTTTGGCAACAAGCGTCTTTCCGACGCGGGATGGCCCGGCCGCAAGAATGCAAGAAATCGGTTTCCCCCGCTCACGCAATCCGGACATGCCAAGCTCAAGCGCTCTCCCGATTTCCGCGATATACCGCTCTTGCCCCGCAACATATTGGTCCGCAAACGCGCACCAGTCCGTAAAGATGTCGCTTGTTCGCGTTGGATCAAGACCAACCAATGCACCAGACCACTTGTGTTTAAGGGTATGCTTCCCCACCGCTCGCACCTGTATATTTTCAATCTCTTTTTATCCTACCAAATTTTACATCCGGACTCACTCAAGACAATATGAAAAAATCGTTGTATAAAAACGCTCCGTTACGAACGCATAAGCATTTCACCCACGCGATACACATCTC
>CAZKXD010000033.1:0-632 GCA_964556765.1 uncultured Candidatus Saccharibacteria bacterium
TCGGTTGCAGTTGCTCCGAAAACAACAACTCCGGCACCGGTTCTCGGAGCCGCAGTCGGGCTTACCGTAGCGCAGGCGCAGTCAATTCTTAATCTTCTCGCTTCATTCAACGCTGACTCAAATATCATTAATGCAGTACGGAATGTCTTTACCGGAAAAGCAACAACGGGTGTGTCATCCGTATCGGCGCCGACGGGAGTTTCAGGAACATTTTCTCGCGGGCTTACGGTTGGCTCCAGAGGCGCTGATGTCAAACGGTTACAGCAACTTCTAAATGCCGACCCGGACACAAAGATTGCCGCGAGTGGTGTAGGATCTATCGGGAATGAAACAGAATATCTTGGCTCACTGACGACGCGAGCAATAGAGAAATTCCAGGTGAAATACGGAGTTGCCAAATCAGGAGATGCGGGATACGGATATGTCGGACCAAAGACTCGGGCGAAACTTCTTGAAGTGTTTGGAAAATAAAATACTGAAATGAACAAAACTCCCCAACTAAAATGGGGAGTTTTGCTTTATGTATGGACTGTATAGATATGTTATAAATGTTTTTTGGAAGTTTATAAGCAATCATTTTCGGTGTTTATTAGCGACGTAGAGCGAGAGAAATGAAAAAGAAAACTTTTTCA
>CAZKXD010000033.1:642-8676 GCA_964556765.1 uncultured Candidatus Saccharibacteria bacterium
GTGTTTCAGCCGCATCTTTATAGCAGAACGAAGTTGCTGTTTAACGAGTTTGCCCGCGGTTTTTCTGATGCTGATACTATTATTGTTGCTCCTATTTATGCGGCGCGGGAGAAAAACGATCCGCGGGTAAGCATGCTCGCGCTCGCGGCGGCAATACGAAAAACAGGCAAAGACGCGCGCGCGTTTAAAAATTTTGAAGAAATCAACAAATTTCTAAAATCAAAAATCGGGAAAAAAGATGTTGTTTTTACAATGGGCGCAGGAGATGTGTATCGCGTGGGTGAAATGCTTATGCGTTCGTAACGGAGCGTTTTTATTAGCGACGTAGAGCGAGAGAAAAACAAAAGCTTGCTTTTGTTTTTCCGAGCCGAGGAGCTAATATATGAAAATCATATATTCTGCACTCATTCGGAAATGAGAAAATAAATTTTCTCATTTCACTCATTCGTTTGAATATAGGTTAATACCGCGCCGCTTGCGGCGCATATGAGCGAGCGTATGCGAGCACCGAGTAATACCTCGGGGCTTGCCCCGAGGAACCCTTATTTTCCTTTATTTTCGTTGCCTGTTTGAGAATCGTTCGCGGATTCTTCCGCCACGCCTTCTTCTTCAACCTTGCCCTTCTTTTCTACCTCAATCTTTGTTGGGTCAAATACTTCCGCCGGAGTTTCTTCTTCCGCTTTTGCAACCGAAACGGCGGCAACAACTTCTTCGGGGCTCGTAATCAACGTAATGCCTGTGGGCAATACAATATCTTTCGCAAAAATCTGGTCTTCTTTTGTTTTAAGCGCGGACAAATCAACAGAAAGCGTTTGCGGCAAATCTTTCGGCAAACCGCTGATTTCAATCTCATGAAGCACTTTTACGACAGACACCCCTTCTTCTTTTTGCACGGGCGCTTCACCAACGAACTCAATTTCCACAGGAACTTCAACGGCGCGATCAGCCTCTACAACATAAAAATCAACGTGTGTAGGAGTATCTTTTACCGGATCAAATACAACATCATAAATCAGAACACTTACGTCTTTTCCATCATAGGAAAGATTCACGATTCCCGACTCCCCCGCCTCTTTCCATACTTTTAAAAAGTCGCCCTGCGAGACGGAAATCGGCGTAGATTCCGTTTTGCGACCATAAAAAATAGCGGGGATTTTTCCCGTCTCTCTCACATTTTTTGCCTTTGTTTTGAGATCTCTTTTTTCAGCAATAAGCTTTTGCATCATCGCTCTATAATATACATTACATCAAAAAACGCAAGAGATTAAAAAAGGGCTCGTTGATACTATCTCGGAGCACCGGTGAAATTGATATAATTTTTGTTTATATGTTTCTTCGTAGACACTACTCAATTATCAATTTCCTTTTATATCATACGTTATATAACTTAGTTATATAAGTTATATGCACATATAAAAAATAAGTTATATACATACATAAAAATGATAAACTAAAAGTTTTTTTTCTCAAACCGTTCTTTGTCCCGTCCATAACATTTATCCATTGTTCGTTTAAAATGTTTGTCTAAATCAATATTGAGAGAATTTGCAAGACATCCCAAAGTAAAAATAATATCCGCCATCTCGTCCCCTATCTCTTTTTTCTCTTCAGTATTTTTTTTCTTTTTCGGACCATACTGATGATTTATTTCCCGCGCCAATTCACCCACCTCTTCCGTCAGCCGCGCCAGTATTTCATGTGGAGTCCAATATCCTATTTTATACTGTGTTACCCAATCGTCTATATCTTTTTGTATTTTTTTCATAACAGTATTCCATTTTCTACTTTTCCACCGCGTTCGGCGCTTCTTTTCCGGAGAGTGTCGCGATAATGTTTTCCGCCGCGACTTCCGCCATTTTTGCCCGCGTTTCTTCTGTCGCTGACGCCAAATGCGGGGTTAACACTACCGTATCAAGTTCCGTAAGCCCGGGAGCCGTGTTCGGCTCATTTTCAAATACATCAAGCGCCGCGCCTTTTATAACTTTATTTTTTAGAGCGTCAACAAGAGCGACCTCGTCTACCACGGGTCCGCGGGAAGAGTTAATGAGATACGCGGATGGTTTCATAAGCGAAAGTCGTTCTTTGTTTATAAGATGCCGCGTTGATTCTAAGAGCGGCACGTGAATACTTACAAAGTCCGCTTCTTTGAGAACTTCCTCAACGCTTCCCCGATATTCAGCTCCTGTTTCTTTTTCAATATATTCATTTTGCTTTATATCATAATAGATAACGTTCATATCAAAACTCTTCACCGCGTGGTATGCCACACGGCTTCCAATGCGCCCTGCACCAATGAGTCCGAGGGTTTTCCCCGATACATCGGTTCCTAACAACAAAAGCGGCGCCCAGCCGACATATTTTCCGGCACGAGTAAATCTATCGCCTTCCGCAACGCGGTGCGCGATCGCAAGCATAAGCGCGAAGGTATGTTCCGCCACCGTGTTTGTAAGCACCTCCGGCGTATTTGAAACCACAATTCCCCGTTTTTTTGCCTCCGGAATATCTATGTTGTCAAAGCCGACGGCATAGTTTGCAAATATTTTTGCTTTCGGGACAACATCAAATATATCTCCATCAATTTTGTCAGTCAAAAGACACAAAACGGCGTCATACTCTTTTTGGGAAAGCGCGGCGATAAGTTCTTCTTTCGTAAGCACCCCATCCTTGTCGCTGACAACAACTTCGTGCCCCGCTTTTTTGAGCATTTCTATTCCCGCTTCGGGAATTTTTCGAGTCACAAAAATATTCATAACAGGTGATTACGAATTATTAAATAATTTCAATCGTTTTCCCGTGGAATCCTCAACCGCGCGCACCGCTTCTTTCATATATTTATACGGGGCAATTTCATCAGGGTTTTCTTCAAGCCCTGTCCGCACGCCTCTTTTGTAGGCAACGCGTATTTCAGTATTGATATGCACAATCGAAACCCCCGCTTTGATTGCGTCGGTAAAATCTTCATCAGAAATTCCGGAGCCTCCGTGAAGCACGAGCGGCACTCCGGCTGACTCCCGAAGCGCGCGTATGCGCGCGACATCAATTTTCGGATTCTTTCCCGTTTTTAACATACCATGCAAGTTGCCAACCGCCGGAGCAACCAAATCAACTCCGGTATCTTTCACATACGCACTCAACTCTTCCGGCTTGGTAAGCGCGTCTTCCGTAATCGCAACGCCCTCAGGCGGTTTATCAAGCAGTGTGGACGACGTGCCGATATACCCGAGCTCCCCTTCAATCAAAACGGCAGAATTTTTAGAACGCACATATTCCACGCATCGTTTTGTGATTTTTATATTTTCCTCAAACGACAACTTCGCGCCGTCAAAAATAACCGCGTCATATCCGGCATCCACCGCTTCCTTTACTTTCTCAAACGAATACGTGTGGTCGGCGTTTAAAAAGATGGGATAATCAAACTCTTCCCGTAAACTTTTAACAAGGGCTACGGCTTGTTTCACTCCGATAAAATCCCGCTCCCCCTCTGATGTGCCGATAATCACCGGAACATTCAGTTTCTGCGCGGCATTAAAAATACCCCGTAATGTTTCTATGTTTGAGATATTGAAATGGCCGATAGCAATCTTTTTTTGTTCAGCGTCCCGTATATATTCACGGAGTGTTTTCATATATACATTGTAACATGTGAATAGAGTGCAACAAATATGATATAATTCAGCATATGAACAAACCGTTTGATTTCATAGCAATCGGCGACATCACCACCGACGCGTTTATCCGGCTCTCCGGAGACGACGCGACTGTCGTAAAAGACGACCATAAAAAAATAAAATTGTGTTTTAATTTCGGCGATAAGATTGAATACGACGAGGTTATTGAAGTTCCCGCGGTCGGCAACTCGCCGAACGCAGCGGTTTCCGCGCATCGGCTCGGTCTCAATTCGGCGCTTGTTGCAAACCTCGGAGATGACCACTACGGAAAACAAAGTCTCAATCAATTACAAAAAGAAGGAGTTTCAACCGATTTTGTAAAAGTGCATACAGATATCGGGAGCAATTATCATTATGTATTGTGGTATGAGGAAGAACGAACGATTCTCGTCAAACATCACGAATATCCGTACGAAATGCCCGATGTCGGAGCGCCACGGTGGTTTTATTTGAGCTCGCTTGGCGAACAGTCGTTTTCTTTTCACAAAGATATCGCGCACTATCTTTCGCGCCACGAAGGCACAAAACTTGCGTTTCAACCGGGCACTTTCCAAATACGGCTCGGGCATCGCGCGCTTAAAGATATATATGAAATGACTGAAATCTTTTTTTGCAATACCGACGAGGCGCGGCGAATACTGGAAACGGAAGAAAAAGATATGCAAACGATACTCCGAAATATGCGGCAACTTGGCCCTAAAATTGTCGTCATCACCGACGGTCCTTCGGGCGCCTACGCATACGACGGTGAACACATATGGTATGTGCCAATGTATCCGGACCCCGCTCCTCCCGTGGACAGAACGGGCGCGGGAGACGCATTTGCTTCAACGTTTACTTCAATGATTGCGTTAGGCAAAACAATACCCGAAGCGCTTGTCCGTGCGCCTATAAATTCAATGTCGGTGGTGCAAAAAGTGGGCGCGCAGGAAGGTCTCCTTACGCTTCCCGAAATTGAGGAGTGGCTGAAAAAAGCGCCGCCCGATTATACAGTAAAAAAAATATCATAAGAAAGGCCGCTCATGAGAGCGGCCCTTTGGTTCCATTATACGCATCGCGCGTGTTCCGCGCTATGAGAGAACACCACGATGCAATTTCATCGTCATCCCAATAATCGGAATGATCCGTAAAAGATAGCATCCTTTTTTGGGTACTAATGTTTGTGTATCGTGAATCACTTCCGGTGAATCCAACCATCCCTTGGTCACCCCACGGATGATTCGGAATCCACTTTGCAATCCACACCCACATATCACTGGGCGAATGATACACGTGAACCCAGTCAACCACTTTTGGCATCGCCGTATCCCGATCAAGAGCGGGGTCAAGGAGAACAACACCGGAAAGCTTTGCTCCCTTTTCCAAAAGGAGCTTGGTGATAACCGCGCCGTTGGAATGGGCAACGATGATGTCACCGACTCCGATGCGCGGAAGCATTTTTTCCGCAATTCCACCATTGCGCGCCCACGCGAGGCCGAATGGAAGAAAACCGTAATCTTCCACCACTGTGGGAAATCCAGTCTCTTCAAAACACGGGCGAAGCCGCCCGATGCTTTTTTCGGGATTCCATACGTTAATCCCGTGAATCAAATGGACGGTTGGTAACCGTGCCAACTCCTCCTCCTCTTTCTAAATCGCATACAGTCCCATACCATATGCAACTTTTCTGCTTGAATTATATCATAAAATCAATAAAAAGTAAATACCACGTAACCTAAGTTCAACAAGTAAATGCAACACCCGCTAAAATATGGGTGTATGAAAAAACGCGAACGGCATTATCGCGAAATCCATTCTTTTTCTTGTCGGACTAACAGTTTTTTGTCTTCGGCATTTTGAAGAATCCGCTCAACCGCGCGTTCCATTCGCATGGATTCAGAACCTTTTACAAGCACGACATCTCCTTGCCGCAGAAACGTTTTCAGAAATTCTCCCGCCAAAATTGAATTTTCAAAATGATGCATATTTGCTTTCTTCATCTTTTTTTGCTGTGCGGCGCGCGCGATGCCGTGCGCGCGAATGCCAACCGTAATAAGCGCGTCGCATATTTCCGGAATGCGTACCCCGATTTTTTTATGTTCTTCCGCGCTGTATTTTCCAAGTTCAAGCATATCTCCGAGCACGGCAATTTTTCTTCCTTCCCATTCCGTATCCAAGCCAACTGTCGGTCTCTTTATTTCCGCAAGCGCGGAAAGCGCCGCGGAGAGCGCGTGCGGAGAAGAATTATATGAATCGTCTATGACAGTAGACCCTCGAACGCCTTCCAATATCCGCATCCGTCCGGGAGGAAACGCGGCGCGCGCCAAAGATTCAACACCAAGAACGATATTGATTCCCTTTTCAACGCCAACCGCAAGCGCGGAAAGCATGCTCAAAAACAGGTGCGCCCCGATCACACCCCGCATCCGAAGCGGAAGCGTGTTTCCTTGATATGCCACTTTCCCAAACATTCCCACGGGACGTCCGCCGGCGTCATACTCAATATTCAGTTGCGTTGCCGAAACATCCGCGTGCGGATTCACGCCAAACGTACGCACGTGAAAAGAAAACGCCTGTTTGAGAGAAACAACCTCCGCATCGTCCGCATTAAGCGCCAAAAGTCCGTTATCTTTGAGCGCTTCTATCAAAAACATTTTTTCTTTAATAAGCGTCTCGCGTGAATGAAAAAATTCTATGTGTACCGGCACTTCCGGAAACGCGGTCACTACCACAACATCCGGTTTCAGCCATGACGTTATCCGCCGCATATCTCCGGGCCTATCAACTCCCACCTCAATCACAAGCATGCGCGGATAGTGGTTTTTTAAACACATCAACCCCAAGCCTTCAAACACTATGCCAATCCACCCGCTCACGCTTGACCATGCATTTTTACAACCCAAAATGGTAAGCGGTATGCCGATTTCGCTGTTAAAACTTTTTTCTCCTCTCCATACATATGCGGCGCTTGAAAGCACGGTAAAAATTGCGTCTTTCGCGCTCGTCTTTCCCACGCTTCCGGTAACCGCGATAATTTCCGGTTTGTATTTAAAAAGCACGGCGCGCGCTTCAAGCGTAATAATAAACACGATTATTTTTTTTAAAAATGCTTTCATTTTAATAAAAATTTAGAAAATTTGAGATTCGCACTACCGCCAATACTGGACATCCGATGTCCAGTATTGGCGGTCGGTATTAACGGTCGGGGGGTACATTATAATAATGGGTCAAAAAATTTACGACATCAATAAACGGATGCGTGAGCGTTTCAGACGCGTATCGCACGCCCTTCGGTTCAATGATATAAAGAAAAATAAGAAATTGCGGATCGTACGCGGGAAAATATCCGAAAAACGAATGCAAAAAACGGTCATCATAATATCCACCCGACGGGCTTGCAATCTGCGCGGTTCCCGTTTTCGCCGCAATGCTATAGTGCGGCATACGCACCGTACCACCAAGAAGCGCTTCGTCTACGACGCGAACAAGCATCCGCGTGATTTCTTCGCTCGCCTCCTCTGATATCACGCGCTTTAATGCTTCATCCGATTTCTGCGCGCGCGAAGGAAATCCCTCTTTAAAATCAATTTCATCAACTACGTGCGGGGTTACGAGGACTCCCCCGTTTGCAATTACGGAAAGCGCGCGAACCATAGCAACCGGCGTTATCGCAAATCCCTGCCCAAATGATGCCGTGGCAATTTCAATATCCCGATTATTCCGCAAGTTCTTTATAAGACCTGACGCCTCATTCGGCAAATCAATGCCGCTCGGCGAACCGAATCCGTATGACAAAAAATATTCAGAGAACCGCTTATTCCCGAGTTTACGCGCCACGTGAACGGCGCCCGTATTTAACGACTGATTGAGCACTTCCTGCATTGAAACAAGTCCGCGCGCCTTTCCATCATAATTTTCCACACGCGCGTTGTCTAACACCACAAATCCGTTGTCATAGTATGTATCCGTCGGTTTTATAACACCCGCGTCAATGCCCGCGGCAACGGTAAGCGGTTTAATGGTAGATCCCATTTCATACACACTTTCAACAAGCGGATTTGAAAAAACAGAAAACGCATCTTCTGCAGAAAAATTATTCGGGTCAAACGTCGGCAGCGCCGCAAGCGCGTACAAAGCGCCGGTCTTCGGGTCTATGATAATTGCTCCGCCCGACCTCGCGCTCCATTTCGTTACAATTGACCCAAGCGTTCCTTCCAAAAATCTCTGAACTTCGGAATCTACAGTAAGAACAAGATCGCCCTCTCCGACTTTTTTGTTTTCATATAATAAAGAATTGCGCACGTTGGAAAATACTTCCGCGAATAAATTTATCTGTTCCCCCTCTGTTCGCGCGAGAACATCTTCATAATATCGCTCAAGTCCGTAA